>MGEK01000006.1:60162-60484 GCA_001791325.1 Candidatus Uhrbacteria bacterium RIFCSPLOWO2_01_FULL_47_25
CCGAAAGCGATGTCAGTGATGGTCAGGTGCGTTTAGATCTTAGCAATAAGGGGCTCGATAGTCTTCCGGCGTATGTTTTAGACATGACATACCTTGAGGAGCTTAACCTCTCTAGTAATGGGCTAACGGGTGCGTTGCCAGCGGAGATCAGAAAGCTTCGGAACTTAAGGAAGCTTGACGTTAGCCGTAATTCCATGACCGGCATTCCCGCTGAAATTAGTCAGCTCTCTAATCTTGAGGTTTTAGACTATTCTTACAATCAAATTACGGGGATGCCCTATGAGCTCGCTAATTTGAAAAAATTAAAAACTTTTAATTTAAC
>MGEK01000007.1 GCA_001791325.1 Candidatus Uhrbacteria bacterium RIFCSPLOWO2_01_FULL_47_25
AGTCTACCCCGACGTTTATGCCGAGCGGGCAGTTCTTTGCGCTACTTTCTTGCTGTCAAGAAAGTAGCAAAAAACTCATGCGGCGAAAGCCGCGAAATTATTAAATCTCCTCATAATCCCTCATCACCAGCTGCGCTTGTATCTGCTGAATAGTCTCAATCACCACGGAAACAACGATCAAAAGCGAGGTGCCGCCGACAGCCAAAGTGGAAATACCGGTTGCTCTCTGCACCACTAACGGCAAAACTGCAATTACGCCTAAAAACAAAGCACCGGCAAAGATAATACGGTTGATAGTATAGCTCAAGTATCCTGCCGTGGGCTGGCCGGGACGAATGCCGGGGATAAAGCCGCCCTGCTTTTGTAAATTCTCCGCAATCTGCTGGGGCTGAAAAACAACGGCCGTGTAAAAATAGGTAAATATAAAAACGAGCACAAAATAGCTAACCGCGTAGAATGTTTGGTTTTGAAACACCCTAATGAACCAATTGGCCATAGACGCTATCCAGACGGTTGACGCGCCGGTAAAAAACTGGGCGACCAATGGCGGAAATAAAATTACGGAAATCGCAAAAATAATCGGGATCACTCCAGCTTGATTAACTCTCAAGGGTAAATAAGTGTCTACGCCGCCATACATTCTATTGCCGCGCACGCGCTTGGCATAAGACACCGGCACCTTACGCTGCGCTTCAGTAATGAAAACCACCCCCACAATTGTTACAACCGCGATAACTGCAAAAATGACCAGATTCATAAGTTGGGTTGTATCAATACCGCCAGTAGGGCTAGACAGCAAAAGCCAAGTCCGCTGAACAGTACCGGGCAATCCAGCAACAATACCGGCAAAAATTAACAGCGAAATACCATTACCAATCTTGCGTTCAGAGATTAGCTCGCCAATCCACATTAAGAGAATCGTGCCGGCAGCCATGGTAAGCACTATCGTGGCATAAGTCAAAGTATCAATTGTGGTGGGCAAAATCGGCGCCCCTCCTTGACTGGAACTACGCAATAAAGTAATTAGGCCGACTGCCTGCAACATAGCCAATGGCACAGTAAGCAAGCGGGTGTATTGATTAATTTTTGCTCGTCCGTACTCCCCTTCTTTGGCCAACTCTTCCAGCTTTGGCACAACCATAGCTAAAAGCTGAAATATAATTGAAGAGGTAATATATGGCGCAACGCCCAAGGCGACAATGGAAAAATTCTCAATACCGCCGCCTGAAAATATATTAATTAATCCTAGAAACTGATTCTTCTCAAAAAAAACTTTAAGATTTGCTTGATCAACACCGGGAATAGGAACATGCGCCAAAATCCTAAAGATGACCAGCATCGCAATCACGAAAAGAATGTCATTGCGTAAATCGGGAGTTCGCCAAATTCGTCGTAATGTCTCAATCATATTATCAGTAATTTCTAAGCCCTAATATCTAACGGGTCGTCTACTCAATCGTCCCGCCGGCAGCTACAATCTTCTTCCTTGCTCCGGCGCTGACTCGACATTTTTGAATACGCAAAGAACGATCAATCGTCCCTGTATCCAAAATCTTAACTGGTCTGCCCGACTTAATCAAACCCTTATTAACTAAAATACGCTGATTAACAATGGTACCAGCGGCAAAATGCTTTTGCAAATCGGTCAAGGTAACAACCGCCGCCTTTGGTTTTAGGCTCCTAAAGCCACCGAGTTTTGGCAGCCGTTGAAACAGCTGGCGCAAAGCCCTTTGCTGAAGACCTTTTTTGCCTCCTGATCGCGCGCGCTGACCTTTTTGCCCTCGGCCAGAATAGGTACCGCGGCCAGAAGCATTACCGCGTCCCACGCGACGTGATCGCTTTCGCCGAGAGCCCTCTAAATTATGTAAAGACAATGCCATACCCCGCACCTTTACGGCGTTAGTGTTCTTGTGGCCTCACATCCTCGTGACGGAAGCCATAAAGAATCAATAGCTAAGACTGCCAGATGGTGGTATTCATAACGAACACCGGTTATCACGTTTGGCCGCCTTGAATAAGTTTTATAATTAGTCATAGATGGGTTTTTGATTTAGCTTTAGTGTTCGCAACGCCGAAATGTGCGGGGCATACCCTAACTATTGTCTTTCTCGCTATTCAACTGTCTGGGCGCTCTAGTCTGTAATTCTGAAAGTGCTCTAATCGTGGCCTTGACGTTGTTAATCTTGTTTTTAGATCCAAGCATTTTGCTAACAACATTAGGTACACCGCCTAACTCCAAAATACTCCTGACCGCTCCACCGGCAATAATACCAGTGCCTTTGGGGGCGGGCTTTAATAAAACGCTGGCGGCACCGAATTTGGTACGCACAGCATGCGGCAGAGTATCTTCATAGAGAGGAATTCTTATTAAATTTTTGCGCGCAATAGCAACAGCCTTTGAAATAGCCAACGGCACATCAGCCGCCTTAGCGACGCCAATACCAACTTGTCCCTTATGGTCGCCAATGGCTATGCAAGCGCGAAAGCGCATACGTTTACCGCCGGCCATAACGCGCGAAACTCGACTAAGCTCAATGGTTTTCTGATCAAACTCACGCTCCTGTGATTCAGATGCCGGGCGTCGCGCCCCACGCCGAGAAGATGATCTGTTGGTACTGGTATTAGTTGCTGCCATACCCCGTTAGAAAGCCTCCTCAGCCCCCCGCTTGGCGGGGCGGGGCTGATTAAGATAAAAGTTTGAGTAGATCCCGTTAGAAATTCCCCCAGGATCATTGGGTTTCCGCGTGAACTGCTCATAGCGATAATCAGCACCGCAAAACAACGGCTGGGTCTTATTTCTAACGGGATAGATATTCATAGAATGTTGGCGGATGATAGATGGATTAAAGTAGCAAGACGGCTTTCTAACGGGGCATACCCCACCATTAGAAAATCCTTGACTGTCAAAACTAATTAAGTTGTTGCCATTGTTATTCTTCATAAAACATGGATTATATTTATATAGAGTGAGCAACGCCGAAAGGTGCGGGGTTAAAATTTCAGACCAACTCCGCGCGCCGCTTCAGCTAAGGCTTTAACCCGTCCGTGAAATTTATAATGGCGACGATCAAAAACAGCAGACTCTATTCCATTGTTCTTTGCTTTTTCTCCAATCAATCTGCCAACCGCGGCCGCGCGCTCCATACTCTTAAGTGACTTCGGCACTTCCCAATCATGCGCCGCAACAATGGTGCGCCCGACAGTATCATCAATAACCTGCGCGCTGATGTGCTTCAAGCTTCTAAACACGGCCAACCGCGGACGCAGTTTCCCGCCTTTAATCACAGCTCGCACTCGGCGTAGACGACGTTGTCTGATGCTTTGAAATTTTTTTTGCCGTTTGTGCATAGGTTATTTACCCCGTTAGAAGGCCTCCCCAATCCGCCACGGCGGATTGATAAGATAAGCGGTTGAGTAAGCAATCATAGTAACGTTGGTTATTAGAGAATATGAGGTAATCATTAAGACGGCCTTCTAACGGGGTTATTTACCCACGGCCTTAGCCGCCTTCCCGGCCTTACGACGCAAAACTTCTCCGACATATTTAATGCCCTTGCCCTTATACGGCTCCGGCTTCCTGATCCGTCTAATGCTCGCGGCCATTTCGCCAACCAATTGTTTGTCATTTCCTTCTAATGTAAGGATATTCTTTTCAACACTTGCTGTCACGCCCGGCGGTAATGTTATGCTTACGGGATGCGAAAAGCCAACGCTTAAATTTACGGTAGAGCCGCTAACGCTAACTTTATATCCAACCCCTACTAGTTCAAGACTTTTTTTGTACCCCGTGGTAACTCCTTCTACCATATTGCGAATAAGGTTTCTAAAAAGACCCCAAAGTGCCCGTTCATTCTTATCTTCCGAGTGCTCTACTGACACAATTAGAGTTCGATCCCTTTCAATCACGCCAATGGCTGGATGAAGATTTACACTAAGCTCTCCGCGCTTGCCACGCACGTTCAAGAGGCGTCCGCTTAATGCGGCTATCACACCGTCCGGTAATGGTATTGGTTGTTTTCCTATACGAGACATACTTTATAATAAATACTAAATTCTAAGCACGAATTTCTAAACAAATTCTAATATCTAAATCACAAACATTGCCACCAGTTTGTAACATTGTAATTTCGTATTTGGTCATTATTTAGAGATTAGATATTATAAATTAGAAATTCAATAGTCATCAGTATACTTCACAAAGTACCTCGCCACCTATCTTGAGACGTTTTGCCTGCTTGTTAGTAAACAGTCCCTGCGAAGTGGAAATAATAGCAACACCCAAACCAGATAGTACCACGGGCAGTTCATTTTTGGAAACATAAACCCGACGAGACGGCTTGCTTACTCGTTCAAGATGTCTTAGGGCTGATTGTCCAGTAGAATCGTACTTCAAGGTCAAGCGCAGAATATCGCCGCGACCTCTCTTGGCAACGCGCCGGCTAGTGTGCAAAGACCAAGCCGTGGCCAAAGCATCATTTATCTTTTCCACGCCTACTAAATAACCCTCTTTAACAAGAATTTTGGCCAAATCCTGTTTGATACCAGAAAACGGAACCACTACTTCTGATTTGCGAGCGAGAATAGCGTTCCTAATTCTTGTTAACATGTCGGCGATTGGATCAGTCATACATTAATATAAATACTAAATCCTAATATCTAATTTCTAAACAAATCATAATATTCCCCGCCCAAGGCGTATCGGCCTTGGGTCGATAAATCACAAATATCAACGATTTGAAATATTGGAATTTGGAAATTAGTCATTGTTTAGAGATTAAATATTAGAGATTACAATACCCCTCAGCTAGCTTTAACCACGCCCGGTATCTCACCCTTGGTCGCCAGCTCTCGAAAACAAATTCGGCAAATGTCAAACTTCCTCATATAGCCGCGTTTTCTTCCACAACGCCAACACCGTCGCACCACCCGAGTTGAATATTTGGGCTTCACAAGAGAACGGTTTGACTTAATAACTTGAGCTTTAGTAGCCATAATATACTTAAATACTAAATTCTAAGCACGAATTTCTAAACAAATTCTAAGCACTAAATCACAAATATCAACGGTTTGGAGAATTGTAATTTGATATTTAGTCATTGTTTAGAGATTAGAGATTAAATATTAGAGATTGCACTAAATGTGGTTAATCTATCGTGAACGAAAAGGGAAACCAAGATGCTTAAAAATGGCTAACCCTTCATCGTGACCCTTCGCCGTTGTATCAATTACCGCTTCTAACCCATAAAGTCGTTCCACTTCATCACTTTTAATCTCAGGAAAAGCCACATGCTCACGGAAACCGATGGTCAAGTTGCCTGAACGATCAACCATTGATTGTTTCAATCCACGGAAATCACGTGTTCGCGGCAAGGCCACAGATGTAAGCTTAGTCAAAAAATCCCACATTCGCTTACCGCGTAAGGTTACTTTCAAACCGATAACCATACCCGCGCGAATTTTAAAATTAGCAATTGATTTCTTCGCCAAAGTTTTGACTGGAGCCTGTCCGGTAATGCGACGAAGCGTGGTCTCGGCGCCTTCTAAAAACTTGGCGTCTTTGAGACCCGCCCCGGTACCCATATGCACAATGACTTTATTGATCCGCGGTACGGCCAGACGATTGGCATACCCAAACTGTTGCATCAAAGCTGGCACGATTTCCCGCTGATATTTTGCCTGTAATGTTAGATGAGTGGGCATACCCCGCACCTTTACGGCGTTAGCGTTCCTCGACAACTAGCCACCAAGTGACTGTAGCCGACATAAGCAACCAAAGCCATTAATGGTTGGGTTGTTAAGCGAACGTTTCCTGACCTATTTAAGCTGATTAAGTTATTATCCTTGTTATACTGCATAATAGCTGAGGTTATATTCATAAAGTGAGCAACGCCGAAAGGTGCGGGGCATACCCCGTTAATTAATACTACCGTCGCATTTGCGGCAACGACGTTCCTTGCGACCATCTGCTAAAAGCCTATAGCCAACGCGAATTCTTTTTTGGCAATGCGGACAAATTAAACCAACGCGAGCCATAGGTAATGGCGCGGGAAAGTCAATGATTTTGCCTTTCTCTCCCTGACGTCGCGGCCGAGTATGCTTTTTTCGCATATTCAATCCTTCCACCACAACCCGCATGGTTTTTGGCAAAACGCGCACGACTTTCCCGCGCCGGCTACGGTCTTTGCCTATAAGAATTTGCACAGTGTCTCCTTTGCGTATCTTCATAACTCTATATTCTCCGCCCGAGGCGCCCGCCTGCCGGACGGACAAGGATCTCAGCCCAAGGCTGATGAGCCTCGGGCTCAAGCCGTGAGTTGATAAATTTTATATTCAATATTCTATATTTCATATTCTTACTTCGCTAAAGCACCTCCGGGGCGAGAGAAATAATTTTATTAAACCCGCGAGCGCGTAACTCTCTGGCCACTGGTCCAAAAATCCTGGAGCCACGCGGTTCGCCGCTTTTCTTGTCAATCAGCACGGCGGCATTATCGTCAAAACGAATATACGAACCGTCAAAACGCCTTACTTCTTTGCGGGTTCTTACAATAACGGCATGAGCCACCTCTCCCTTTTTGACCATGCTGTGCGGTTGAGCTTCCTTAATCGAGACTGTCACGACGTCGCCAATACGAGCATAGCGCTTACGATATCCACCCAGCACACGAATGCACTGCAACCTTTTGGCGCCAGTGTTATCGGCCGGATTTAACATGGTACGATGTTGAATCATACCCCGTTAGAAAGCCTCCCCAGCCCCCCGCTTGGCGGGGCGGGACTGATAAGATAGGTGGTTGAATAAATAATCATAAAATCTTGGTGATCAAATAAGATGCAAATATAGTAAGACAGCTTTCTAACGGGGTCATACGGCTTATGGCTTATGGCTTATGGCTTCCACTACTCGCCACCGCTTTGTTTTAGAAAGCGGTCGGCATTCAACAAAAGTTACTTTATCACCGGAACGATATTTATTATTTTCGTCATGCACATGATAGCGACGGCTGACAGTGTATTGTTTACGGTATTTAGGATTCATTTTTACGCGATCAACCCGCACAATAATGGTTTTATTCATGGCGTTAGAAACGACCACTCCCTGAAAAGTCCTCATAAGTTTGTCTTAATTTGCTGATTCATAATTTTATTATTACTGCCTTTCGCGAAGAATAGTGAGACTGCGCGCAATATCACGCTTTAACCTTCGTATAATCTTGACATCCTTAAGCTGTTTGAGGGCCGCCTTGGTGGATGATTCGGCCAAGGCGAAGCGCGTATCTTTCAAAAACGCCCTTAATTCCTGATCACTCTTCTGTCGAAATTCCTTAATACTAACCATATTTACAATTCTCCTTTAGCAATAATCTTGGTCCTAACCGGCAGTTTATACCCAGCCAGGGTCAATGCTTCTGTAGCAATCTCTTTGCCTACGCCGTCAATTTCAAACACAATCGTTCCTGGTCTTACTACCGCCACATAATGATCAACACTACCCTTGCCGCTGCCCATGGTGTTTTCAGAACCATGAAATGTAATCGGCTTATCGGGGAAAATACGAATCCAAAGCTTGCCGCCACGTTTCAAATGGCGCGTAATGGCCCTGCGACCCGCCTCAATTTGGCGAGATGTTATCCACGCGCCGGTTGTCGCCCGGAGACCAAAACTGCCAAAACTGATGTGGATCTTGCGACTAGCTTGGAGCTTGCCTCGCGAGCGACCCTTATGGTGCTTCCGATGTTTTACTTTTTTGGGCAAAAACATATCTATTAAGCTTTTTGATCATTTAATTGACCCACTCCGACGGATCTGCGGCGTCGCGTATTGCTTGCCAAATTAGCTGCCTGTGTTGAAACCAGAACATTACCTTGGTCATAAATTTCTCCTTTATAAATCCAGACTTTAACACCAACCGTCCCGTAAGTCGTGCGAGCCGCCCCCCTGGCATATTCAATATTCGCCCTAATAGTGTGAAGAGGAATTTTACCATGAGCTATCTTTTCGGTTCTGGCTATTTCCGCCCCATCAAGCCTGCCGGAAATATTGATCTTGGCGCCCTCGGCGCTAGCCTTGATGAGACGCGCCAATGCTTGCCGCATTGCTCGACGAAACGGAATGCGCTTTTCAATATCGGTCACAATAGCCTGTACTACAAGCATGGCGGAAAGATTTGGTTTATCAACTTCTTGAATATTTAATGTCACAACGACTTTGGGGTCAAGGAGAAATTGCTTTAATTCCTTTCTCAATGCTTCCACGCCCTGCCCTCCACGACCAATAATCACGCCTGGTTTGGCCGTAAAAATATTGACAGTAATAGCGCTTGCCGAGCGTTCAATATCAACCTTGCTAACACTGGCATCTTTTAATCGTTTCTGCAAAAATTTACGAATGAGGATGTCCTGCTTCAGAGCAGCGCGATAGGAGCCGTGCTTGGCGAACCAGCGCGAACTCCAGGTATAAATACCGCCTAGACGAAAACCGGTTGGATGAACTTTCTGACCCATAAACAAATAAAATACTAAATACTAAGCACTAATTTCTAAACAAATTCTAAGCTCTAAATTACAAATATCAACAGTTTGGAGAATTGGGATTTGATATTTAGTCATTGTTTAGAGATTAGGATTTAGAAATTAGAGATTGCCACAACAGGCTTATCCTGTCTTGCGACTGAAAAGACGGCTCCTAAGAGACCGGGGTGACTTTGGCTTAATGCCGCTGTGCGTATCCTTCTTGACGGCCGCCGCAGACGGCGCCGTTCCCGGCTCTTCCTTTTTATGTTCTGTTTTTTGTTCTGAAGTCAATGACGGCAACGCTTCCAATTTAGCACCAGTCTTACTCATCAAAGCAACGGTCACCCGACTACCGCGTTTCCTAATCATAGCGGCGCGGCCAAAAGCACGCGGCATATAACGCTTCATGGTGACCGCACTATTAACAAGTAATTGCTTAATAACCAGATCATCTTTTTTCAATTTAAAATTATGTTCAGCGTCTGCCGCGGCGGCTAAAATTAATTTCTGCAGAGGCCGCGCCGCCCGCTGTCTCTGGAATTCTAGGGCCGATACTGCTTCAGATATGGACAGACCACGCACAAGGTCAGCAAGAAGCCGCACCTTGCGTGGAGCTATGCGTAAATTATTTAAATGCGCGGTGACTTGCATCATATCCCGTTAGAAGTCCTTGACAGCAAAAATTCCTAAAAGAATTTTTGCTTCTCGGTTCAAGGTAATTAGATTATTCATAAGATTGTTATACGTTAAATGGTTCATAAAAACTATTAAGACGGACTTCTAACGGGGCATAATAAAATCATTAGGAACTCGTTGCCGGCTTGGCGGTAGCAGCCGCGGCGGATTCTAGTGCTTTTTGTATTTTACCGCCGTGACGGACAAACTTTCGCGTAGGAGCAAACTCGCCAAGCTTATGTCCTACCATATTTTCAACAACATGAACATTAATATGCGTCTTCCCATTATGCACGCCAAAAGTATAACCGACCATCTCCGGAGTGACAGTTGAAGCCCGCGACCATGTTTTGATTACGATTCTATCGCCCGGCTTCAACCTGGCTATTTTTTTGAGCAATTTTGGATGGACGTATGGCCCTTTTTTTAGACTTCTTGACATACTACAATAATCTCTAAATTCTAATATCTAATTTCTAAAATGAATAAAAATGAAATTCATAGAACAATCATAATTCGTGATTCATAATTCATGCTTCCCGACTAGCGACCGCGTTTGCGTGATTGAAGAATCAAACGAGCTGAAGCGCGACGTCTACGAGTCTTCACTCCGATAGCTGGTTTGCCCCATGGCGTTTTAGGATGCTTCAGGCCGATAGGATTGTGCCCTTCACCGCCGCCATGGGGATGATCAACTGGATTCATGGCTTTACCGCGAACCGTCGGGCGCCAACCGCGATGACGCACGCGCCCGGCCTTACCCCAGCGAATATGCCGCCAATCAGGATTGCCAACTTGGCCAATGGTGGCAGCGCATTCTTTGGGAACCATGCGAATCTCGCCTGACGGCAAACGTAGGTGCGCGTATCGTCCCTCCACGACCATTAATTGCGCTCCCGTACCAGCACCGCGCACGAGCTTGCCGCCGCTACCTGGAATAAACTCAATATTATGAACCATTAAACCAATGGGGATAAATTGCAAGGGTAATCTATTCCCTATCTTTATTTCCACCGCCTCACGCGATGCCACAATCTCATCGCCAATATTTAGACCAAGCGGCGCGATCATATAATATTTTGTTTGATCAGAATAGACAAGCAGAGCCAGTCGGGCGCCGCGACTTGGATCATATTCAATGGCGGTTACCTTAGCTGGCACATTATAGCGACACCGCACAAAATCAACAAGCCTAATGTAGCGCTTAGCTCCTCCACCTCGATGTCGCACTGTAATTTTACCTTGCGCGTTACGACCACCAGTTCTCTTTCTGATAACAGCCAAAGATTTCTCCGGCTCAAACTTAGTAATATCATCAAAAGTCTGCACGCTTGATTTGCGACGTCCGGCGGTTATTGGTTTGTGAATGCGAATACCCATACCCCGTTAGAAGTCCTTGACAGCAAAAATTCTTTCAAGAATTTTTGCTTCTCGGTTCAAAGTAATTAGATTATTCATACGATTGTTATACATTAACCAGTTCATAAAAACTATTAAGGCAGACTTCTAACGGGGCATAATATAATTAAATTCTAAATCCTAAGCACGAATTCCTAAATCCATACGAAAGTACGAAATATCGTTTGCTTTGGGGACAGATAATTTTCGTACCTTTCGTATAGTTTCGTAATTTCGTAAGTATGTTTGTTTATTCATAATCTTGATTATTGTTTACCCCGTTAGAAATTAAACTGTAATATATCATATCTCATATGTACTTGACGCGAAATAGCCTTATTTTCCTCCTTGCCAACATTGATCATATTTCTAACGGGGTTTAGAGATTAGGGTTTAGAAATTAGAGATTCCACTAAGCGGGGTTATACTCCTTCAGCCACAGTAATAGTTTTCCCTTGAGGCAACGTCACAATAGCTTTCTTCCAATTTGGTGTTTTTCCCCTCCGACGCCCACGAACTCTGGTTTTGCCTCTAACCCAACTTACGCCAACAGCCATAGGCTTTATGCCGTAAACAGTCTCTATTGCCTGCGCTATAACCATCTTATTGGCCCTAGGCTCAACGGCAAAAACGTATTGATTATGTGCCTGCAACATTGACGACTTCTCGGTAATCACCGGGTAAAGCAATGCGCTTTTAAGAGACGACTTAATTTCTGGCGCTCTCAGCGCTACTGTTGCTTGACTTTTTGCCTCTTTGGCAACCTCCGCCGGTTTAGAGACGGGGGTTTGTGCGAGGTCGTCGGATTTAAAAATTTTCTTAAAGACTCCCATACCCCGTATATCAACATTCATCGGCAAACGCTATGGAGCGTTTGCCTGTTAAGGCAGAGGCTATATCCGTATGACAGCACTGACAATGATAATGATGTAGTGAATTAAGCATAATTAAGGTCTTCATTATGAATGTTGTATTACGGGGCATATCCTATCAGTTAACGATGCGCCTTCTTCTTTATAGCTAGCCACCGCTCCAGAAAATCTACGCCTTCTACAGTGGTTAATGTATAGGCGTGTTTTAAAATGGAAGAAATATTTAAACTGTCGGCACGAATGGCAGATACATTAGGTACATTCTGAACCGAACGTTTTATTGACATTGATATTGTCGGAGTAATTAACAGAATTGTGGGTTGACGATGAAGAGTGGGCACGATTGACGACCATAAGCCACGGCTAAGAGTATGCCAATCCTTAGTTTTACCACCAACGTCCAAATGATCCAAAACCACTAATCGTTCGTTAATTACTTTATCAGAAAGCGCCATTAGCAGAGCTTTCCTTTTCATCTTTTTATTAATGCGTACATCATAGTGACGCTCCTTTCTTGGTCCAAAGACAACGCCACCGCCGCGCCATTGTGGCGCCCTGATAGAACCCTGTCGAGCGCGACCGGTCCCCTTCTGGCGCCAAGGCTTCCTGCCGCCGCCTCGTACTTCGCCCTTGGTTTTAGTATGAGCAAGGGGGCGGCGGGCATTGGCGCGCTCGGCCACTACCACTTGCTCTACCAACGCCGACTGCGCTTTCACTCCAAAGATCTTCTCGTTAAGACTCTTCTCTCCAACGGCTACGCCTTGCTGATTGTAAACTTTAATCTTTATCATAAAAGCTATACGGCTTGTATTAAAACCAGAGACCGACGAGCGCCGGGCACCGCGCCTTTCAGCGCTAACTCGCTTTTTTCAACATTAACGTCAACTACTTCCAAATGCTTAACCGATGTACGGGCATTGCCCATATGGCCAGCCATTCTCATGCCCTTAAAAACCCTTTGCGGCGCGGTGGCGCCAATTGATCCGGGCATGCGCAATTGATCTTTGTGTCCATGGGTCTTAGGACTGCCATGAAAGCCGTGCCGTTTGACCACTCCTTGAAAGCCACGTCCCTTGGAATAACCAGTAACATTAACTTTATCTCCAGCCGCGAATTGTCCAATATCTAACTTATCTCCCACTTTAAGATCAGGTATTTTGTCCGTCATCGCAGGACGAAATTCGCGCAATCGGCTAAAAGTACCCAGTGCCTTAAGGTGTCCAGCTATTGGCTTGCTCGTTCGTTTCCTTGCGCCGGTACCAACCTGCAAAGCAACATAACCGTCACGATCAATTGTCCTAATTTGTGTGACAATACAAGGTTCAGCTTTGACAACAGTTACCGGCACCACCCGACCGTCAGATCGATGGTTTTGAGTCATATGTGATTTGTAGCCGATAATAAATTTCATGGTGAATAATGTATTGATTTACGCCTTTATCGGAAAAACCGGGCCCAGAGCCCGGTTTCCCTATATCAAGGAAAATTTAGCGGCTCGAGGTACTTCCCCCCGCACTAACCTCAAAGTAATTTCTCTCTGACCTGATAGACGAAAGGCGAAGCCGCCTAGCGGCTTCCCCTCTACAGGACTGATTGGACTCACGTTAAGGTTAGTGCGGGGGGGTTGCTCCGATAATGTTACCGTCTTATCGGTAACTTGGATTCACAATTTTACATTTTTATTTCTACATCAACGCCAGCCGGTAAATTAAGGCCCATTAAGGCATCAATGGTTTTTGGTGTTGGCTCAACAATGTCTATCAATCTTTTGTGAATTCTCATTTCAAACTGCTCGCGAGAATCTTTATGCACAAAAGGAGAACGAATCACGGTAAACTTATTTTTCTCCGTGGGCAGTGGAATTGGACCAATAATGTCAGCGCCAGAACGCTTAGCCGTATCTATAATCGTGCGTGCCGACTGATCAATGATTTTGTGGTCGTAAGCTTTAATTTTTATCCGAATGCGCTGACGATGCTCTTCGGATGCGTTAAGCGCTGCTGGTTTGGTCATGATGGAGATAAAATGGAAAGAACAATCAACTCTGGCAGGGCGCCTACTTCAGAATCTTTGTAACGACACCGGCGCCGACAGTGTGCCCGCCTTCGCGAATAGCAAAGCGCTGTTTCTCTTCAAGCGCTACTGGCGAAATAAGCTTCACTGTCAAATTAGTAGTGTCGCCGGGCATAACCATTTCAGTGCCAGACGGCAATTGCACTTCTCCCGTAACATCAGTGGTGCGGACAAAAAACTGCGGCTTATAGCCGGCAAAAAACGGCTTGTGGCGACCACCTTCATCCTTAGTTAGAGTGTATACCTCGGCCTCAAATTCAGTGTGAGGCGTCACTGTGCCGGGCTTGGCCAATACTTGACCTCGCTCAACTTCCTCTTTCTTAATACCCCTCAAAAGAATTCCAGCATTGTCTCCAGCTCGTCCCTCATCTAACTGCTTATTAAACATTTCAATGCCAGTCACCACTGTTTTTTGCGTATCACGAAGACCAATAATTTCTATTTCATCATTCAGCTTAATGATACCGCGCTCAATACGACCAGTGACAACAGTACCGCGCCCCTCAATAGAAAAGATGTCCTCAATCGGCATGAGGAACGGTTTATCTGTTTCACGCACCGGTTCGGCCACATATTCATCGAGGGTTTTAACTAGTTCAAGAATTTGCTTGGCCTCTTCACCAGATGGATTTTCCAAAGCTTTCAGAGCAGAACCCCTAATGATTGGGGTTTTGTCGCCCGGAAACTGATACTTGGTCAAAAGATCGCGAATTTCTTCTTCCACCAGATCAACGAGCTCTTTGTCGCTCACCATATCAACTTTGTTGATAAAGACCACAATTGATGGCACTCCCACCTGACGAGCCAGAAGAATATGCTCACGAGTCTGCGGCATTGGGCCGTCAGTGGCGCTAACTACCAGTATGGCGGCGTCCATTTGGGCCGCGCCGGTAATCATATTTTTGACATAATCGGCGTGACCAGGGCAGTCAACGTGCGCGTAGTGCCGGGTATCGGACTCATACTCCACATGAGCCGTGGCAATGGTAATACCGCGCGCTTTCTCTTCTGGGGCGTTATCAATATCGTCAACGCTCTTTTTCTGAGCAATTTTACCAGCCGCACCCAAAACCGCCAGTATCGCGGCGGTCAGAGTGGTCTTGCCGTGGTCAACGTGGCCTATGGTGCCAACGTTAATATGCAACTTAGAACGAGAAAATTTTTCGGCCATATGTGGCTTATCTCCTTCGTACGACCTCCCCGCGTCGGGCGGGGAGTTTTACCCAGTCGCCGAAAATTAAATTTAATTGAAAATAAATAGCTGACGCTTATTAGCGTCGGTCATTATACTACCAGGGCCTAATTTTAATGTCAAGAGCATGTATTAGGCCACCATATATTGCACTCCTGATTATGAATGGATAAAAATTGGATTGGCGATTTTAACTTCAGCGACCAGTGAGGGCGTTT
>MGEK01000008.1:0-9139 GCA_001791325.1 Candidatus Uhrbacteria bacterium RIFCSPLOWO2_01_FULL_47_25
ATAATCAATCATAAAGCAACGCATTTTAGGTTAAACGACCTGTTTGACGAAATACACGCCACAAGAGAATTCCACGGATCTAAAGGAGAATTTATTGTTAAAATCTTGAAAGAACGTGGAATACCAAAGACTAGAGCACTGATGGTCGGCGATCATTACCGCTGGGATTATAAGTCAGCAAAGGATGTCGGTGTGGATGCGCTATTGATTGAATCAGAATATATGCAAAAAGAAATTCAAGGCAGAAGAATAAAGAAGACGATCAAAAAATTATCTGATATTTTTAATTATGCTTTTTGATTCTCATGCCCATGCGCATTTTAATGCTTATAAAAACGATTCAGATGCAGTAATTAGGCGCGCTCTCGTGTCACCGCAGGGAAAGGTTAACGCCCTTAACTTTTCTATAATGAGCAAATTTTATACAAATCTGTCCGAAAATTTCAAAGTCAATATCCAGTACGATATATTAATATTTGATTTTTAGTTAAGGCGCTCTTACTCCTTCTGCCCCCTAATTGACCAGAACGTTCTAATTGGATATAATTGGATATAGTTAATATATCCGATAAATTTATGCTAAAAAATAAGAAAAATTCAACAAAAAATGGCTCAACATTGAACAATTTTTCAAAACGAATTGCCAATATCCCAGCAGGTTTTGTTTCCAGAATTGCCAAAATTGACGAGTTAAAAGGGCAGTGGACAACCGGCGCTCGCCTTAATCCGCAGGTTTTAGGGCGACTAAAACGGTCAGTTTTGATTACTTCAACCGGCGCGTCTACTCGTATTGAAGGCGCGCGTCTTTCCGACGAAGATATTGAAAAAATGATGCGCGGTATTAATATCCAAAAATTTACTAACCGCGATAAACAGGAGGCACGAGGTTATTATGAGCTACTAGAAAATATCTTTAATTCCTGGAAAAGTTTAAAATTCAACGAAAGCGCAATTAAACATTGTCATCAGGAACTTTTGAAATACGTAGATAAGGATGAAAAACATCGGGGCGAGTACAAAAAAAGCGAGAACAGAGTGCATATGATAGACGAAGCTGGCCAGTCCGTCGGTATTCTTTTTGACACCACACCGGCCTATCTTACCCCCGGTAAAATGCGAGATTTGGTTGAATGGACGAAAAAAATATTTGATGAAAACAAATATCACCCCTTATTAGTGATTGGGAATTTTTTAGTAGAATTTCTGAAGATTCATCCCTTTACTGATGGAAATGGCAGGCTGTCTCGCGTACTTACCAACCTACTGTTGCTCCAAGCGGGGTATGTATACATACCATACGTTTCCCATGAGAAATTGGTTGAAGATAATAAACCTGACTACTATATTGCTCTGCGCCGCAGTCAAAAAACTATGGGAGCAAAAAAAGAAGATATTGCTGATTGGCTTGATTTTTTCTTGAATATGGTTTTGAAACAATCGCAAATGGCGATAGAACTCCTGTCAAAAGAAAATATTGAAAAAATTCTTTCCCAAAAACAGCTTACTGTTTGGCAATATATTGAAAAGACAAAAGAAACTAGCACCGGCGATATCGCGGAAAATACCAAGATTCCCAGACCGACGGTAAAACAAACCTTAGACGCGTTGCTCAAACTTAAAAAAATAGAGAGAATTGGGCTTGGGCGAAGCGCGAGATACAGGAAAATATAATTGAGCGAATTCCTTCGCGATTGAATGACGAACGGAAAAAACAAAAAGTGAAAAATAATTTACATCCGATAACAGCGTGTATGCGGTTCCGCTTCGCCCCGCCCATATTGCTATGTAACATCGCATATCCAGAAACCTTATGCAAAATGCTTCGCGCATTTTGCATAACGGCTCGCGGTTCCCGCTGTTCGGCTCCCGCCTTCGTTCCTTATTCACTAAGATGCTGAATTCAAACACCCCATACTTCGGCGGGCAGGCGTGCGCGCGGCGCACATCGCCTAACAGCGGCATATCCGCAATGCCACTCGCCCCGTAGGGCGGGGCTCGCGTCACTGCGGGGATATGCCGCGGACCTTGTGCGAAATTGTTCTAATTTTTTTTCAAATATATGAATGATGTTTTTTTAGTTTTCGGGTACGGAGTTCCGAGAGATATTCTAAAAGACGAAAATTATAATTTTTATTTAAAAATGGTCTTTAATAAGATTTATGGTTTTGCGGTAAAAAACAAGATTGTTAAGCCGATAATCATTACTTGTGGTGGCGAAACAGATATGTTGAAACCATACAAACGCACTGAAGCTGATGAGATGATAAAATTGTTTGGTGCTTTTATTAAAGAACGACCATTTTTAAAACCAATGACCAAAAATTGGCTTTTTATTCCGGAAAACAAATCTCTTTCGACTCTGGAAAATTTATTAAACAGTAAAAATATTGTTGCGAAGCGTAAAATAAAAAAGGCCAATTTTTTCATCTTCTGCGAACAAACACGAGAGAAGCGTATAAAGGTTTTAACTAAAAAAATACTGGATAAAAATTATTATTTTCTAGTGGTGCCCATAGATTTTGATGTGTCGGCAAACAGATACTTATCGCCGGAATTTCTTGCCAAAAAAGAAAAAGCTGAACTTAAACATTCATTATGGGCTTTACAAAGTCCCGAAAAACTAAAAAAACATCATGAAGTTTTTGTCGAAAAAATAGCGTATTTGCGAAAGGCAGGCCCGAAAGTGCATGCCGAAGCTGTGAAAAAATGGTGGGAACAAAAACTTAAGGAAGATGATTTTCAAAAGTGAAAAAATAAGCTAAACTTCCCGCCAAACCGGTCCGCCTTTGGCGGAGGCGGGCAGATACACGCAAACGTTGAACGAATTGTACTCTAAATACCTTGCTGTTAAATATATGAAAATTAATGGCCCGTGGAAAATAAAAGACAGTGTGGAAAAATATAAGAATCCATGGCTTCGTGTTCGCGAAGATCAAGTTATTCGCCCTGACGGCAAAGACGGTATCTTTGGCGTCATAGAGATGGTGGCGGGCGTTTCCGTTTTGCCTCTTGATGATGAGGGGTTCATTTATCTCACAAAAGAATTTCACTATGCTGTTGAGAGAGATACTATTGAGGTTGTCAGCGGAGGGATTGATAGAAATGAAAAAGAGCTTGAGGCGGCAAGACGGGAATTAAAAGAAGAGCTTGGCATTGAAGCCGACGAATGGATAGAATTGGGAACAGTTGATCCGTTCACCACGGTTATCAATTCGCCCGCCACAATGTATTTAGCCAAAAAATTACGCTTTGCAGAAGCTGATCCTGAAGGCACAGAGAGAATTCATGTTATGAAAATTAAACTCGTTGACGCTCTAAATATGGTGATGGAGAGTAAAATTACTCATGGGCCAAGTTGCGTGCTTATCTTAAAAGCTTTTGAATATCTAAAAAAGTAGAAGAGGGTAGAGAGAGTTACTTATGCTTTTTGATTCTCATGCGCACGCGCATTTTAATGCTTACAAAGATGATTCTCACGAGGTAATTCAGCGCGCTCTTGATAAGGGCGTGCAGATGGTGCTCGTGGGCACGCAGATTGATACCAGCCGCAAGGCCATTGTAACAGCCGAAAAATATGACGGCGTTTGGGCTTCCGTTGGCCTGCATCCCATTCATCTTGAAGAGGGATATTTTGATCCGAATGAAGACCCTCCACTAGTCCCGTCGGGCGGAACTGTGGGGGTTTCAGACCAAACAACAGATAAGCAACCTACCCACGCACCAGAGCCGCCTGTCGGCGTCACGGTGCGGGATTCCACTTTTCGACGACGGGCCGAGGTGTTTGACAAAGAAAAATATCGCGTGCTTGCTTTGAGTTCCAAGAAGGTCGTGGCTATTGGCGAAACTGGTTTGGATTATTATCGCCTAGAAGGAGATGAGGCGCAGAGAGAGGCAGCAAAAGAAAAACAGCGTCAAGTTTTTCAAGCGCAAGCCGAACTTGCGGCCGAACTTGATTTGGCGCTTATCGTCCATTGCCGCAATGCTCACGCCGAGGTTCTTGAAATTTTAAAATCAGTTAAGTCAAAATATCCCACCTTGCGCGGCGTTATTCATTGCTTTACTGGCACACCCGAAGAAGGGGAGAGATATTTGGATTTCGGTTTTTACATATCATTTCCGGGCATCATTACTTTTGCCAAAGATTGGGATGAATTTATCCGCGAGATATCTCTAGACAAAGTGCTCGTGGAAACCGATTGCCCATATTTAACGCCCGTGCCGCACCGCGGGCAGAGGAACGAGCCGGCTTATGTGGAATTTACGGCGAAGCATTTAGCGAATATTAAGGGGGTCTCGTTTGAAGAAGTGGCAGAGGTGACGACAAAAAATGCCCAAAAGTTATTTCGGATTTAGATCCTATTGACGCTTTTTTGTGTCGTGTTATTATTATATTACCTATGTTAATTAACCCAATAACCCCGACCGTTGTAGTCAAGGCGACCATTGTGGACGCTATTGCAGTCATGGCCATAAAGCCGATGGCGGCAGGCGGGAGAAAGGTTAATTGAAAAGTACATTCATAAACCTAACCACCCCGCCTCCGTAAGGACGGCGGGGTGGTTTGCATATAGGGAAGAGGCCAGCGGATAGGAAGGAGGAAACCATGAGCGATAGTCAAAGAACAGTCAGCGACGACCAAGGAATAGGCGACCATTCAAGTAATTGCAAAGAAGTAATTTGGTCTGGTGACTTTGGGGCTATGGTCGCGCTTTACTGTAACTATAAGTTCCAGCTCCTTTGCAGCACAAGGAAGAACGATTCCTTTGGTCCTGAGGGCAAGAGGGAAAGTCGGCATAATCACGTTGATGAATTACGTGACAAGATTAAGCAACTTTGCGATGCTATGCAGGTCCGCCTTGCTGTACTCTATAGTACACGCCAATGGCTGGAGACGACGCATGCCCAACTCATCAAGGTGAGGAACCGAGTAGCTAGTGAGGTGAATGCGTGCCGGCGCAAAAACACACGTGATCAATTCGCTGTGCTATTGGGCGAGCTGAACGAGTCCATCGCCCTGCTCGATGAGTTGTCTGATTCAACTGTAAGGAGTTGAGTATGCGAGGGTCTCGATTGAGGAAAGATGCCGTTTTGACCAAGCTGACGGATAAGATTCTCCAAAACGAAGAAGAAGTACTGGATTATCACATTACAACAACGGCGGTTTGTACCGCGGAGGAGGCATCATGAGAAACGGAAGGGATGATGAAAAGACGACGGCGAAAACACACGATACGTGGCCAGCGTATCTTAGTCGAACGAGTGCGGCGGCTATCCAGGAGGAGGCAGTTCGCGCCGAAATGATGCGTCAGTACGATCGTGACGATTTTGCCGACTAGTTGAGGGGGCTAGTGCGGGCTTAGGGGGGAGCCAAGATTACGGGCCCGGTTCATAACGGATCGGGCTCGTCTTTATTTATCCCGTTAGAAATACCCCGCCGCTTGCGGCGAGGGTTATCACTCGGAGCAATTCACGCGGGGATCACAATACCCCGCGGGAATTTCTAACGGGATTTATTTTTTGCTTTGCAAAATCGCCACCTTCAGCGCAAGCGATTGATGATATGCTATACTAAATCAGCATTTATGGAATTTCTTCAAGGTCTAAATAATGAACAAAAACAGGCGGTCACGCACGGGGATGGCCCGCTTCTGATTGTGGCTGGCGCGGGTACTGGCAAGACAACGGTTGTCACCAAACGCCTCGTTTGGCTTATTGAATCAAGTAAGGCAAAGACTGATAATATTTTAGCTTTAACTTTCACGGATAAGGCCGCCGGAGAGATGGAGGAGCGAGTGGATAAATTATTGCCCTACGGTTATACCGATCTCTGGATTTCCACCTTTCACTCGTTTTGTGAACGGCTTCTTCATAGCCACGCTTTGGATATTGGCGTGCCTTATGATTTCAAATTGCTCTCTGAAACTGAACAATGGTTGCTCGTACGCCAGTATTTAAATAAATTTACTCTTCGTTACTATCGTCCGCTTGGCAATCCCACCAAATTCATTCATGCTCTCCTTCGTCATTTTTCGCGCGCCAAAGACGAAGAAATTTACCCTGATGATTATCTAAAATATGCAGAAGAGCTACGTTTGAATCAAGACAAAGAAATTTTGGGCAAGGCTAAGCACAAGCAGCCAGCAGCCAGCAGCCAGCAGCCAGCAGCCGTCAATGAGGCGGCCAGAATTGAAGAAGTGGCCAACGCCTATCACATTTATCAGCAGTTATTGCTTGAACAGAATGCCTTAGATTTTGGCGATTTAATTAATTATACTTTAAAGCTTTTTCGCACCCGGCCGGATATCTTAAACCGTTATCGTCAGCAATTTAAATACATTTTAGTAGATGAATTTCAAGACACTAATTGGGCGCAATATGAGCTGGTTAAATTATTAGCCGTGCCGCAAAATAATCTGACAGTGGTGGGTGATGATGATCAGTCAATTTATCGTTTTCGCGGCGCTTCTATGAGCAATATATTGCAGTTTAAAAAAGATTATCCGAAAGCCCAAGAAGTTGTGTTGATTAAAAACTATCGTTCCAGCCAAAACATTCTTGATCTGGCTTATCAGTTTATTCAGCGCAATAATCCCAACAGGCTGGAGTGGCAAATGCGAGAGAGTCGTAGGTTATTGGATGACGGCGGTGCGGCCTTATCTAAATCGCTTAAGGCCATAACAGATGAGACCGGCATAATTACTCATTTGCGGGGGGAGACGTTGGATGACGAATTTCATTTAGTGGCCGAAAAAATTATGGAATTAAAAAATAGTGACAGAGAAGCCGGTTGGGGGGATTTTGCGGTTTTGGCTCGTTCTAACGATCAGGTAAATCAAGCGGATATTGCTCTTGGCTCTTTTAGGCTGCCCCGTCAGTCGGTGACAGCCAAAGGGCTTTATAATAAGCCAGTGATTGTTGACGCGCTGGCTTACTTCAGGTTGCTTGATAATTATCACGAGAGCCAGTCGCTCTGGCGCGTTTTGAATTTTCCGTTTTGGAAATTATCCGGCCGTGATTTGATTGAGCTATCGCATTTTGCCGCCAAAAAATCGTGGTCGCTTTTTGAGGCTATGGAAAAAGCGGGGTTGGTGCCGAATTTGAGCGTTGAAGCACGACAAATTTTAGCCGTGATTTTAAAATGGATCGGTGAGCATACCGATTTCGCGCGCGGTAGGAGACCAAGCGAGCTTTTGGTTAAAATGCTAAATGACATAGGTTACACGAGCTATTTAGAATCACTTGGCGAGGCTCGTTCGCGATTAGAATTTGACTTTTTGAATCAATTCCATCGTCGCATGAGGCGCTGGGAGGAGACCGAGGCCGATCCGCGGCTTAAAGATTTTATGGCGGCCATTACTTATGAACTTGAATCTGGCGAGGCTGGCGATTTATCGGTTGACATTGAGGCCGGGCCGGACGTGATTAAGGTGATGACGGTGCATGCGGCCAAGGGGTTGGAGTTTAAATATGTTTTTGTGGTTGGTCTTGTTGACAGACGTTTCCCCACCACCGAACGCCGTGACCCTATAGAATTGCCGGAGGCGTTAGTGAAGGAAATTTTGCCATCCGGAGATAATAATTTTCATTTAGAGGAAGAGCGTCGTCTTTTTTATGTGGCTATGACCAGAGCCAAACGTGGTCTGTTTTTTACATCAGCCGAAGACTATGGCGGCAGCCGCAAGAAAAAGCCATCGCAGTTTTTAATAGAACTCGGTACTCCCTTGGCCGCGCCAGTGGCCATGAACGCGGCTAATAAAAAAATATCTTCTCTGCCGGCCGGCGAAATTGTTACTCCGGAAATTATCAAGGATTATCTTCCCGAGCAGTTCAGTTTTACTCAACTTAAGGCTTTTGAGACTTGCCCTTGGCAATACCGCTATGCCCATATTCTCAAGGTACCGGTGTGGGGGCGCCATACCTTTAGTTTTGGTAAAACCATGCACCTTACTTTGCAGCGGTTTTTTGAACGAGTGCTTGAAAAGCGAGCGCTCGTTCAGGGGAGTTTATTTGCCGAGGCTAACCCCGACCTTGCCGTTATTCCCGGTCTTGATGAACTTTTGGAAATTTATAAAGCGTCTTGGATTGATGAATGGTATGAGAGCAAGAGTCAGACTGAAGAATATTTTAATCTGGGTCGTGATATTTTGAAAGAATTTTTTAAAAAGAATGATGGGGCTTGGCCAGATGTTAAGTTTTTAGAGCGAGGCTTCACTTTAAAGATTGGCCCATATACTTTAAAGGGGCAGGTTGACAGAATGGATGTGCGCGGAGACGGCGTAGAGATCATTGATTACAAAACCGGTAATGTTCCCAAAAACATGGCCGATGTTGACAAGGATCAATTGTTGATTTATCAATTAGCCGCCGAAATTGTTTGGCGGGAAAAGCCGGTGGCTCTGACATTTTATTATTTAAATGAAAACAAACCTGTTTCATTTTTGGGGACGCCGGAAGACTTGGAGGAAACGAAGCAGAA
Source organism: Candidatus Uhrbacteria bacterium RIFCSPLOWO2_01_FULL_47_25 (assembly GCA_001791325.1). GTDB lineage: Bacteria > Patescibacteriota > Patescibacteriia > GWA2-46-9 > GWA2-46-9 > GWA2-46-9. The sequence goes on from MGEK01000008.1 coordinate 8,477, forward strand.
AATTATCAAGACAATTGAAGAGATTCGCACAAGTGAGTTCAAGGCCGCCCCCTCGCCGCAGAAATGCCGGCAATGCGACTTTAAGAATATTTGTCCATTTAGCCAAGCGTAGGTGTGAGAATATAGAATATGGAATCCAGAATATAGGAAATTCAGAAAGCACAACACAGTGTTAGTTAATTCTAAATTCTATATTCAATATTCTATATTCTACTGATTATGTTTCATCCACTTAAAGATTTTTTAGACAATGCTCTTAAACGTACTGGCGCGGAACGTTCTGTAACTGCGTCAGTCATTGTTGAAGCAGCTGGTCCAATTTTATTGCAACTTATACCAAATTTAAGGCCTGCTGATTTTAAAGTTATTTCCTATAGTAACGGGTGCTTAACAGTGGCCGTAGCCAGTCCTCCGATCGGACAAGAAATCAAGATAAGGGCCGAATCCATAGTAGAAGCGCTGCAGGATATTTTTCAAAATAAATCCAGCACCTTTTCGTACCCCCACGGCAAAGTTGAAAGGAATGATTTAATATCCTCTCGTTCCGGTGGCAACTTGCCCGTCAGCAGTCAGCGATTAGAGGAGTATTCAGGAAAGGTGCGGGATAAACCAATGGCGCGTCTTAAAATCATACCTCTTATTGAACAAGATGAAGAATTTTGG
>MGEK01000008.1:9161-19662 GCA_001791325.1 Candidatus Uhrbacteria bacterium RIFCSPLOWO2_01_FULL_47_25
TGGTAAGATGTGAAGCAATCAATATGCCCCGTTAGAAGTCTCTATAAGGACAATTATCAATCTATATAACCATGAAACAATTAATCAGCCAATTAAATACTATAAATTGTACAGCCCCACTATGCGGGGCCAAGGACTTCTAACGGGGTATGTCTCTAAAGCAATACATTATTTTAATGCTGGTGGGTACCGTGCTCTGCTGGGCTTCTTGGGCGTTAGTGCTTATTTACTTAGATCCGGTTTCCTCTGGGTGGCTGGGCTTTGGATTTTTTTATAGCTCTCTTTATTTAGCCCTCGTCGGTAGTTTTTCATTGATCGGGATGGGTTTACGGCTGGTTTTTGTTAAACAGGGCGCGGTATTCAGGCAGGTGGCCATTGCTTTTAGGCAGGCTTTCTTTTTCGGTTTTTTAGTGATCGCCGCGCTTTTTTTACAAAGCAAAAATATTTTTACTTGGTGGAGCATGCTGTTTTTAGTAGCGGCTTTGACCTTGATTGAGTTTGCCATATTGGTTTTGCGGCGTCGGGAGCCGTCATTATGATTAGTTTGGAAGAATTAAAGAATCTGCCCAGTGAGGCGGAAAGCGCGGCGTTGTCGGCAAAAAATCAACAGGAATTAAACCAGATAGCCATTCGTTTTCTTGGCAGAAAAAGTAAGCTCACTTTATTTTTGCGCTCTCTTAAAGATTTGCCGAAAGAAAAACGGGTGGAAGTTGGTCAAGTGGCGAATAAAGTGAGGTCGCGCATCTCTGAAATTTTTGAGGCGAGAGGCCGTTCTTTGGCCCATTCCTTAAAACCAATTGATATTACTTTGCCCGGTATTTCGCCGCGTCTTGGTCATGCACATCTCATCAGTCAAGCCATTAATGAAATATCCGCTATTTTTAAGGAGATTGGTTTTAAACGAGTTCGTCATCCCGAAGTGGAGAGTGATTGGTACGCCTTTGAAGCGTTGAATATGCCGCCCGATCATCCGGCGCGTGACGAGTGGGAAACTTTTTTTATGGATCGCCCTGCAAAAGGGGATGGCGACGGTAAGCGGTTTATTCTTACGCCACACGCCACATCCGGTACGACCAGGGCGTTGGTCGCGCGCAAACTGCCATTGCGCGTTATTAACATTCAAAAGTGCTATCGCCGTCAGTCTGATATTTCGCACGTACCAATGTTCCATCAGTTTGACGGGGTTTACGCCGATGAAGGGGTAACCATTCGGCATCTTAAGGGAGTTTTAGAATATTTTGTAAAATCTTATTTCGGCGTAAAAAGAGAAGTGAGGCTTAGGCCATTTCACTTCCGTTTCACCGAACCCAGTTTTGAAGTGGATATTTCTTGCGGTGTTTGCGGCGGCCAAGGGTGCCGACTTTGCAAAGAGGGTTGGGTGGAGCTCGGCGGGGCCGGAATGCTCCATCCGAATGTCCTCAAGGCTGCGAAAATTGACCCGGCCAAGATTACCGCTCTGGCTTTTGGCTGGGGCGTTGAGAGGGTACTTCTTATGCGTTCCGGTTTAGAGATTCCTGATATTAGAATTTTATATGAAAACGATTTAAGATTTTTGGAACAGTTCTAGCCCCATTAGAAGACCGTTTTCGTAGTAGAGCTAATCTTTTTACCGCCAACGCCTTTATGATAATATACTCATACTTTTATCTTATCAGCCCCGCCTAGCGGGGCTGAGGAGGTCTTCTAACGGGGTATGCTTTTCCGTCTTCCTTATAGTTGGCTAAAAGAGTACGTGTGGGTGCCGAAAAATCCACATGATTTGGCGCGCCAGCTTTCGCTTCATGGTCCTTCCGTTGAGAAAGTTGAGGCAGTACGACATGAGTTTACCGGAGTGGTGGTTGGAGAAATTGTCTCCATTGAACGCCACCCTAATGCTGATAAGCTTCAGGTGGCTATGGTGCGGGCAAATAACGGCGTCCTCTTGCGAATTATTTGCGGCGCGCCAAATATTAAAGTTGGCCAAAAGGTGCCCCTCGCGCTTGTCGGCGCTACTTTGCCAGGTGGAACCACCGTCAGCCGGCGTGCGGTTCGCGGCGTTATGAGCGAAGGAATGTTGTGTTCGGCGCGCGAGCTTGGCATTCATGATGATCATCTTGGTATTCTTATTTTGCATCCCTCATCAAAAATTGGCGCGCGCCTTGTAGATTTAGGTGATGTCAAAGATTATGTACTTGAAGTTGAGCCGACGACAAACAGGCCGGATATTAGCTCGGTTATTGGAGTGGCGCGGGAGGTAAGCGCCATTGTGGGAAAACCGCTTAAACAATCGGGCGGCAGAAGTGAAATTAAAAAGACTTATTCTTGTCCGCTAACCGTGAAGGTTTTGAATCGTAAATTATGTCCGCGTTTCATGGCGGTTTTAATTAAAAACGTTTCGGTCGGTGCGTCGCCGTGGTGGATGCAGGAACGCTTGGCTCGCGCGGGAATCCGCCCAATTAATTCCGTGGTAGACGTTACCAATTATGTTTTGCTTGAATATGGTCAACCATTGCACGCCTTTGACGCGGATAAGCTTGGTAACACCATCATTGTGCGCGAAGCTAAACCGGGCGAAACAATTTTAGCTCTTGATGGCCGGACGTATCGTTTAAAATCAAATCACTTGGTCGTTGCTGATGCCAAAAAACCAGTTAGTATAGCCGGTGTTATGGGGGGTGAGACAACGGCCGTGACGACCAATACGACAAACGTGGTGCTTGAATGCGCTAATTTTGATCCCGTCTCCATACGCCGAACGAGCCGGGAGCTCCAGCTATTTTCCGATTCCTCACGTTTATTTGAAAAAGGTTTGTCCAAAGAATCTCCAACCTTGACATTGTCCCGAGCGATTGAGCTGGTGCATAAGATTTGTGGCGGCAAACATAGCTCTATTACCGACATCCGCGCTAAACGCTATAGTCCCCTGAGCGTTGAATTACCATTGTCGCGTCTTTCCAGAGTTCTTGGTCTCTCCATGCCGCAACTAACAGTTAAACGTCTTTTGAAACGGTTGGGATTTAGAGTTGGCGGGCAAGGAGCAACATTGCGAGTAACCGTGCCTTATTGGCGTGATCATGACGTCAGCGCTCCCGAGGATTTAATTGAAGAAGTCGCTCGCCTTTATGGTTACCATCGGTTGACTTCAGTTTTACCTTCAGTAGTTTTATCTACCAAAGATGAGCTTGAGGATTTTTCCACAGAAGATAAACTTCGCCACAGCTTAGTGGCTATGGGTTTTGTAGAGACACTGAACTACTCATTCATTCGGGAAAGTTGGCTAAAGGCAATGGCGTATCCACCATCGCGTGCTTTAAAGATTTTGAATCCTTTAACAAATGATTTAGTTTTTTTGAGACCCAGTTTATTGCCGTCGTTAGCGGCTATAGTAGAAGCAAACCTGGCCCACAGAGAAGAAATAAAAATTTTTGAAATAGCAAAAATTTATCTGCCTGGACAAAGCCATGGCCGTGGTCTTGAAAATTATCGCGAGGAACCGGTTTTTTTGGGCGGCGTTATGACGCGTACCGGAGCCACAGCCGAGGAGCTATATCGTCTAATTAAGGGGGTAGTGGAGGATTTGTATCATAAAAATGTTAATAACAGAGCGGATATTCAAGAAGAGCTCATTAAATCAAGGCCACCGTTTGCCGATGGCCTATCGGCGGTTATACGCCAAACAAATGGGCGAGACGGTGGAGTCTTCGGCATTTTAGACCCACTCTTTCTGCAATCATTTGGCGTAAACCAGATGGTGGCGGCCTTTGAGCTGCCCCTGTCTCTTTTTATAGGATTTCGTGGCTATCCTGCCTATAGGCCGCCGCCAAAATTTCCAGCTGTTAAACGCGATATCTCTCTTGCAGTTAGTCCTAATGTTCGCTATACTGATTTAGTTAGAATAATGAAATCGTCAACGTCGCTTTTGGAGTCCGTGGAGCTATTTGATATTTATCATGATGAGAGGCTGGGTGATAGTATGTACAGTTGTGCCATGCACTTGATTTATAGAGCGCCTGGTCGGACATTATCTTCAGAAGAAGTTGAACAAGCAGAAGCGGCGATGCTGAAAATGCTTAAGGGTCAATTCGGCGTCATTTTACGTTAATTAGCTAAATTGTATGCCCCGTTAGAAGGCCGTCCTATAGCTTTAATACATCCTTTTTAACCACCAACGTTTCTATGACTATTTATTCAACCATTTATTTTAATCAACCCCCCGTACAGCGGGGCGGGGTTGGGGAGGCTTTCTAACGGGGTATGCCCGCCAAAACCTATCACATAACCCGTTTAGCCCCCTTTGTCTTGGCACGCACAAATGCTCTCATTGTGGGTACTCTGGGGGTGTTAAACGCCATACTGCAAATCATTTTGGGCACATACCCGTACTTGAGTGGCGGCAAGACCGCCGTTTCTTATTTGAAGTTTTTGGGAGCGGCCGGTCTGGAAGGTTTTTTTACCATTATTACAAGTTTGATAGTCGGCTGGGTCATTGGTTTAGTTGTTAGTGTGGTATATAATTGGTGGGTTAAGTTTGTGGGGGGTATTAAAATTGATTTAGACGATCTGGGTCAATGAAAAATCACAATGACCAAATACCAGATGATGCTTAATTCAAAAGTCAAAATGCAAAAGGCAAAAATACAAGTAAAAAGTCAAAAGTTTCTAGCTTTTGAATTTTAACTTTTTCCATTATGTTATATACCAGCAAAGATCTTCTATACATCGTTCTGGCTTTTTGTATTTTGTGGCTGACTATTTTCTTTTCTTGGATTCTCTATTACATTGCCATGATATTGAGAGATACTTATCGCATATTTGGGGATATGAAGCAAAGGATTGAGGCTGTTGATAAATTCATTCATGTCTTGACGGAGAAACTTGAACATACAAGTTCGTATCTCGCTCTGCTGGTTGACGGATTCGGCCGCCTGGTGACATTTTTGCAAGAGAAGAAGGGCAAGAAGAAGCGCGGGGATTAATCACATCTAATTACATCTAATATTGCCCAGCTGGTTGCTCAAGGGGCATATTTGCTCTGTCATTGTATCATCAGTCAGCATCTAGTTTTATAGCTAACAATTATTGAGTCATTATAATGAAATTTGTCCATCTACACACTCACAGTCATTACAGCTTACTTGATGGACTGCCCAAGATTCCTGATTTAGTGAGGCGGGCAAAGGGTCTTAACATGGATTCGCTTGCTCTTACGGATCATGGTGTTCTATACGGCGCCATTGAATTTTATAAGGAAGCATTAAAACATAAGATTAAACCAATTATCGGGCTGGAGGCCTATGTCGCGCCCAACCGCTTGGCTGACAAGCGTTCCAAAATTGACGACAGCCCTTGGCATTTAACGCTTCTGGCAAGAAATAATGAGGGGTATCATAATCTTTTAAAATTAACGACCGTTGCTCATCTAGATGGCTTTTATTACAAGCCGCGCATTGATCGGGTTGCTCTCGGCGAACACGCTGGCGGCCTCATCATCCTCTCCGGGTGCTTAAGTGGCGAAGTCGCTCAAGCTTTATTACGGGATGATTATGAGGAAGCCCGTCGGATCGTGGAGGCCTACATTTCAATCGTCGGCAAAAACAATTATTTTTTAGAAATACAGAGTCACCCCACTCTGCCGGATCAGACGAAGATAAATAAGGGGTTAATAAAAATCGCGGCTGATATTGATGTGCCTCTTGTGGCCACGCGCGACAGCCATTATTTGGAGCTTGGCGACAAAGAGGCCCAAGACGCTATGGTATGCGTGCAAACGGGCAGACTCATCAGCGATACAGACCGGTTGAACATGACTGATGTTGATTTGGATTTTTGTTCAGTTGCCAAAATAGAAGAGTTTTTTGAAGAGTCGCCGGAGGCCATTGTCAATACCGCTCGTATTGCTGACCGCTGTAATGTTGAACTGTCCTTGGGTAAATGGATCTTTCCTGATTTCTCCGTACCGCCTAAAAGTACACCCGGTGAGTATTTATCCAAGCTAGCAGAGGAGGGGTTGCGAACGAAAATGTCGCCGGTTAGCGAGGGAGCAAACGAACGTTTGCGCTATGAGTTGGATATTATTTCCCAAAAGGGCTATGCCACGTATTTTTTGGTAGTAGCCGATTTTGTGGCTTGGGCGCGCGCCCAAGGAATCATCTCCACCACTCGCGGGTCTGCCGCCGGCTCGCTAGTGGCTTATGCTTTGGGCATCACTACCGTTAATCCTCTTGAATACCGTTTGCCTTTTGAACGCTTTCTTAATCCTTTTCGTCCGACACCGCCGGATATTGACATGGATTTTGCCGATAACCGTCGTGATGAAGTGATCGCTTATGTTAAAGAGAAATATGGTGAGGATCGTGTTGCTCAAATCGTGACCTTTGGCACTATGCAGGCGCGGGCGGCGGTGCGCGATATTGGGCGCGTGCTCGGTTATCTCTACTCTTTGTGTGATCGGGTGGCTAAAATGATTCCTGTGGGGTCGCAGGGTTTTCATATGACTATTGATCGTGCGCTGGAGACTACCCCCGATTTAAAAAAATTATACGAAGAAGATCCACAAGTGGAGCGCTTGCTGGATTTAGCTCGGAAGGTTGAAGGATGCGTGCGGCATGCCTCTGTTCATGCTGCTGGCGTGGTTATCGCGCCAAGGCCGCTTGTTGAATTTACTCCTCTGCAGCGTGAGGCTGGCGGCGATAAACTAATCACCCAATATGAGATGCATGCCATTGAGGATATTGGGCTACTCAAGATGGATTTTTTAGGTATTCGCAATCTGTCTATCTTGGGCAATGCCGTTGCCTTGATAGAGCAAATTCATGGTCTTAAAATTGATCTCAATACGATTCCGCTTGACGATAAAAAAACATACAAATTGTTGGCCGAAGGAGAAACAATGGGATTGTTCCAATTATCTGGGTCGGGAATGACGCGGTATCTTAAAGAACTTAAACCAACTTCCATTCATGATATTATGGCGATGGTGGCGCTGTTTCGGCCGGGTCCGATGAACAACATCCCTGAATTCATCCGCCGCAAGCACAATCCCAAGCTGATCACTTATATGGATTCGCGCTTGAAACCAATACTTGAGCGTTCCTATGGAATACTTACCTATCAAGATGACGTCCTGCTTATTGCTATTGAACTGGCCGGTTATACTTGGGAAGAGGTGGATAAATTAAGAAAAGCGATCGGTAAAAAGATTCCAGCGGGAATGGCCGCCCAAAAGGAGCGATTTATAAGCGGCTGTCAGGAACATGGTAAATTGCCCGGGGAAAAAGCCGAAGATCTTTGGAAACTTATTGAGCCATTTGCGGCGTATGGCTTCAACAAAGCGCACGCCGCGAGTTATGGAATCGTGGCTTATCAGACAGCCTACTTAAAGGCGAATTTCCCGTCTGAATACATGAACGCCGTGCTCACAGCCGAGAGCGGCAATTTGGATACGGTCGCGGAAATAATAGTGGAGTGTCGCCGCATGAGCATTGAAGTTCTGCCGCCCTTGTTAAATGAAAGTTTTGAGAATTTCACGCGGTTAGACGATAAGCATATTCGTTTCGGGCTTGCGGCCATTAAAAATTTAGGCACCGATATAGCTCGTTTGATTATAACCGAACGCCAGCGCGGCGGCTCCTTTGAATCTTTGGAAAATTTTTTGCGCCGTATTCAATCAAGGAGTTTCAACAAAAAGTCATTGGAAAGTTTAATCAAGGCCGGCGCGCTTGACGAGTGGGGCGATCGTCAGACATTACTGGATAATATTGAAACTCTTTTAAAGTATAATCGGGGCGCCACCAAAGCCAAACACGCACCGCAGGATACTTTGTTTGGCGAGTCTGGTAATTTTTTGCCGCCGCTTGTTCTACAACCATCGTCAGTGTCCGCCGAAAAGAGCCAGCTTTTGGCTTGGGAGCGCGAATTATTGGGTTTGTATTTAACCGAGCATCCTCTTCAGGAATTTGCGAACGTTATTCAAGATATTGTCGTGCCTTGGCGCTATCTTTCTTATTATAGAAGCGGGGATACGGTGGCTGTTATGGGGCTAGTGGAGAGCATCAGACAAATTACAACTAAGGGCGGCGAGCCAATGCTTTTCGTTAAACTCTCCGATCTTGGCGGTGGAGGAGAAATCGTGGTTTTTCCAAGCGTTCTTAAGACGACCGCGGCAGTCTGGCAAAAAGATAAGCCAATAATCGTGGCCGGGCGCATGTCTGATAGGGGTGAAACAAATGTGGTGTGCGAAACAGTAGAAGAGCTGCGCCTGTCAGCCTTAGAAGACACTGTGAGGCGATGGCGGAAGTTGCGCTATGTACGCCGCGAGCCAGCCGCGTCGGAAGACGAGCCAATTGAGGCCATTGATTGGACTCCCGAGAGCGATTCTGGTACGATAATGATATAAAAAGTTGTATGCCCCGTTAGAAGTCTGACTTAGTATAATCATCAATCTTTCAACCATGATACAATCTATCAACCAATTAAATACTATAATTACCTGCCAGGACTTCTAACGGGGTATGAGCGAAAACTATATGAACGAACAAATGAATCTGCCGCGCCCCAGCCGCGTTTTAAGAAAGATGGCCATTACCTTTATTGTTCTAACGGCTATTTTATTGACCGTCGTTGGTTATATGGCATTTTCTAGGGCGCGTATTATTGTTACGCTTGGCTCTGTGAATAAGGAATATTATTTTCGCTTAATATTGACTGAAGACGTATTTGGCCGAGAACGTCCAGGGGACTCAATAGCCGCGCTTTTTTTGGAAACAACAGAAAGTGCTTCAGATACCTTTATTCCTACCGGTGGTGGCGAGCGCGTTGGCAAAGCCGGGGGAGTAGTGACCTTGCGCAACGAAACTGATCGGCCCCAACCCTTGGTGGCAACCACAAGGTTACTTACACCGGAAGGAGTTTTATTTCGTTTGAAGGAAGGCGTGTATGTTCCGGCACGGGGTACAGTCACGGCCACGGCCGAAGCGGATAAAGAAGGGAAGGACGGTGAGATTGGTCCAGCTAGATTTATTATCCCCGGCTTGAGTCCATCTTTGCAGTTATATATATACGCCACGTCAGAGGTTGGGATGATACGCGGCGGTGCTTTGGCCAAAACCGTGACTGAGCAAGATTTAGAAACCGCGCGCCAGACCTTGCGACAAAAGCTTTTAGAGCGCACGCGCCAAAGCTTCGCGGCCCAAGTGGGCGAAGACAAAATTACGCCACAGGATTTTATCACCGATATTATTGAAGAAAAATCTTCAGCCAAGACAGGTGAAGCCGCAAGTTCATTTACTTTGGAAACAAGAATTAAAATTATAGGCGTAGTTTTTGACAAGCAAGAAATGATTAAGCAAGCCATAAAGGATATTAGCAGTCAAAATAGTGGAGTTTCCACCGATAATATTCGCTACACCATTGATAATTTTAATTCCATTGAACGCACCGCGTCACTTAGCGGTCGGGCCGTCATCAAGAGTGTTCTGGATAAGCAGAGTTCAATATTTGCCGTTGATAATTTTACCGGCTGGACAGTGGAAGGAGTTAAAAGTTTTTTGGATAAATATGAAGGGATAGAAAATGTTGAAGTGCAGATTTCTCCGTACTGGCAGCGCCATTTACCGAGAATTCCAAGCAGGATAAAAGTAGAGTTTAAGGGGGGGTAGATTTTTGTTTTGCTCCGCAGTGCGGGGTGTAGAGTTTTGTCACTTTTTTTAATCGTTTAAGAAAAGTGACCAAAAGAAGACGCCCCACGGAGTCGGCTCGGGGAATTTATCGCTCGCAAACCTAGCGGTTGTAAACTCCTCGTCCGCCGGCTGGCGGATTCGTCAGACACACAACCGCTTATACGGTTTCCCTCGCTTAAATTCCAGACCTAGCCGCTCCTATGGGGACGGTTTACTACTGGTGCGTTAATATTGATAATTAAAAAAGCGGCGAGGTTCTTGCTGGAACTTCGCCGCTTGAGGTCGTCACTCTTCTGGCTGTCCTGTGGTCGCCTCGCGGCGCACCTCGTAGTAGCGCGGTGACCATTCGGCCCAGGCACGGGCCTCTTCAGTTTCGCCCGTGTCGAACGTGTAGTGGCGACTGCCATCCGGTCCATACAGCTCCACCTCGTCAAGCCCTCCGTCAAAGCCATAGTCACGAAAGGTGATGACAACCGCACCCCACCTGTTCCTGGCCTCAAACTGAACACCCCCCTTGTGCGAGGTATCAGGATAGAAGACACTAGCCGTGGTTGAACATGGCATTGTCCCAGTCACGAACATGATTGCATAGACTCCGGCAATCAAGAAGAAAGCGACCAGACCGAACATTAGGACTGGGTTGAAGAAATTGGCCAGCCCGTAAAGCACCCGTTTCACCTCGTTCATTTTGCCCTCCTTTTTCGTTGGTTTAGACAGACCGATCCACGACTGAAAATTTACCATAGTCCATTTCGGTGCATAAGGCCAGATACATCTTGCACTCCTTGGAGATCCAAGGAGTATGCAAATTCACAGAATTAGCTACGGTATCCGGGGATTTGGCC
>MGEK01000009.1 GCA_001791325.1 Candidatus Uhrbacteria bacterium RIFCSPLOWO2_01_FULL_47_25
TAACATACCTCACGCCCAAAAAGGGTCTCACAATCTTGCCGTATTTTTTGACGCTGGCAATAACTTGCTTAGCTTCGTTTACCGGAATGGCAAATCCGATATTCTGCGCGCCCTGGGCAACAGCCGTGTTAATGCCTACTACCTCGCCCACCTCATTCAAAAGAGGTCCACCGGAATTGCCCGGATTGATAGCGGCATCTGTTTGGATAACGCCGGATAGTTGCTCCGCGCCCAGGGGCGAACCCGACGCGGTGATTGAACGCGATAAACCGGAAACAACGCCAGTAGATACTGTATTGCTAAATTCGCCCAAGGCGTTACCAATGGCAATGACTATTTGGCCAAGCTCCAATTTATCTGAATCGCCAAGAGGAATAACTGGGAAACCAGACCCCTTAATTTTAACAATGGCGAGATCGTTTACCGGATCACGGCCCAAAATTTCGGCGTCATACTGTTTGCCACTATTCAAAAGAACCGAGTAGTCAGCGTCTTCGTCAGCCACCACGTGCTTATTGGTAACAATAAGACCATCTGACGACACAAAGAAACCGGTGCCGCCGCCCACTTTGCGTTTTTCTGTTTCTGGCTGGAGTCGTTGTGGTTGCTGTTGCGGCAAGCCAAAAAAATTGTCAAAAAAATCGTTGCCAAACGGCGAAAAAAAGAAGGGGCTACTGCTTTGTAATTTCGGTACGTCTTTAGTAACGACTATGCTGACAACGGCCGGGGTGGAGCGACGAACCACATCCACGATATTACCTTCAGCCCCCATCGCCGCCCCCGATGGCAAAGACGTATCTGAGCGTTCGGCCGGTCTTAAAGAACCAATGAAGTTTGGCTGAAACAGCGGCGCGAATTCTTTGGTAACAATGGCCGCACCAATCACGCCAAAAACAGCGCCGCTAATTGAACCAACCAAAAAACTCAAAAGAAATACGCTAAAAACGTATGATTTTGTGGCTTCCGAGAGCCTATTTCTCCAAGAAAATCGCATAAGTATTATAAAAATTTAGGGATAAATGAAGCAACAAAAATTATAGCTCAAAAAATAATTTGTGGGAACTCCCGCACCAAATCGATTAGATAAGTCAATCGCGAACTTTGACAATTTTCACCCTACGGGTGATCTCCCGAAAACATGGCAAGTTTTTCTTTGGCGGCAAATTCTTTAACGAACAAACCTAGGGACGAAATTATTTTTGTTCTTTTACAAAGTCCTTCTGCTCGACAAACCATTGTCCATACTTTTTAATTTTGCTGTCATCCGGAATTCCTTCTTGTGCTACAACTGTACAATTCCGTATTGGTTCACCATTATAGGTAGCGCGGTAAGTGACGCGTCGATGCCAGCCACCACGCCCCGTTGTAGTTTCAATTTTTCCTATATCATCGACGACTTCAAGTTTTATATTATTCTTGTCTAAAATTAATTTAGGATTGTTTTTTGTTAACGCCTGATATATGGCCTCAATTGCTCCTAAATCGCTTCCATAATCTGTAGGAGCATAAAATCCTTCTGTATCCACTGCATCTAAAACCGGTTTTTCGTTAATACTAGCCTCTTCTGGTGTTAATTCTATGTTATCTTTGGACATATAGAATTTATTTATTGGTTAATTAATAGACCTTTGTGTGTAATAAATTTTCTTTCCCCAAAACAATATAGTTCGAGCCGACCCGCTTCGCCGGAGCTTCAGCGAGGCGAGTGTTTTGAATCCAGGTTCTCCGCCCAAGGCGGACAGGTTTGGCCATTTTTTTATTCGCCCTGTAATTAAACCTTAACCAACCTCTCTAGCGTTTCAACTCTTTTCTCAAGAGCCACAAAGCTCAAAACGGTAGGCAACGTTGTCTAACCGCAGCTCTATCCTCTCTTGACCCTTTTTAAGCTCATCAATATCTTTAGTAACCCCATCAAACCCATCTTTAATCATAACTGCCAGATCGTCTATTGTAACATGACTATTGTCCATAATTATTCCATGCGTGATTATTAATGATTAAAGTGTAACACGACAAAAAGTTAAAAACAAGGCTAGAAATTCTTGCTCATCAAACGTTGTCTTATTTATTCAATATATGTTCAGTATCCACGCGGCCATTGATGATTTTCACGCCTTCTTTTTTTAAAAGATTTTCTTTGGTTCCCACCGGGCCATTGTAGCCACCGATTAAACGATCGGCGCGAACAACGCGGTGGCACGGTATGGCTTTCCGGTTGCTTCCCGAAGGATCAAACGGGCGAGGGTTGCGCTTCAAAATGCTGCCAACAGCGCGAGCCGCGCCCGGCCGGCCAACAGCGCGAGCGATATCGCCATATGACGTAACTTTTCCTTTAGGAATACTCGTGACGTATTGAAAAACTTTTTCTTTAAATAGATCGCGCATAACAGCAAATTTAACGCGGCGCTGTACTGCCTCCAGATTTTTGCAATTCCTGCAAGAGACCACCCCATTGTTCAAGATTTTTTAAATTAATTTCTCCGCTAGGCTGAGATGGCTGGGCAGACATACCACCCAGTAAATCCTGATACTGCTGAATCATCGGCCCGATAATTGGCGGCAAGTAAATGACCGCTAAAATTACTGGCCCGACAATCAACAGCAAATAAATAAAACCAATAACGCGCTGCCAAATAAAATGGCGATGCACTTTTTTCAATATCTGATGTATCTCTTTGGTGAGCGCCAAATTTTCTTCTATTAATTTTTTTATTTCTTCATCCATACACAAGTAATTTCTAAATCCTAATATCTAATTTCTAAACAAACTCTAATATCTAATAAATCACAAATATCAACGGTTTGGAACATTGGAATTTCGTGCTTAGAAATTATATCAACTAAGCTAGCCTCCTGCGCCTGCCTCGTTTGTGCGGCGAAGAATGGCGATGGTTCGTTGTGCGGCGTTTGACCTTATGATGATTGTGCCGCTTACGTTTATGCGCGCGGTCGCGAACAAACAACTGTTCAATCGCCCGATGAAACATTTCCGCGTCCTTAAAGCCCTGATACACCGAAGCGAATCTGATATAAGCAACTTCGTCAATTTGTCGCAGTCTCTTCATCACAATTTCACCAATGGCGAGACTGGACACCTCCGGCTTACGCAATACTTGTATGTCTCTTTCTATGATTTGCACGAGGCGTGCCAGGTCGTCTCTGGTAATGGGCCTTTTCTCAAAAGATTTTTTAAGGCCAGCTACCAGCTTCTCACGGGAATAAGGCTCACGCGAACCGTCACGCTTAATAATAGTTAAATCCAAAATTTGCACCTCTTCATAGGTGGAAAAACGAAATTCGCATTTTAGGCATTCCCGCCGGCGTCTGATCGCTACACCTTCCGCTGAAAGTCTTGAGTCAATTACTTTGGTTTCCAAAAAATTGCAGGCTGGACATTTCATAGTACATGTGGCTCGGCAACCCACGAGCGACTCATAGCGATAAGTTAGCTTGTCACGATTTCTTTTGGGGTGACGGCGTATGGATCTGGGCCATATATATTATCGCCCTTGGTACCTTCGGTCAAAGCCAATATCAAATTGTAAATAGGAATCAGAATAAACCAACCATTTTTATTTACATCATGCATTCTGCGCACACTAGTGGTAAGGCTAGGAACTAAAATGGCCAACTGGACGATGACAGAAAGTATGTTTGCATCTGTTTCAGTTACAATACCTAATACAAAATTGATAGCAAAAATGAATAAAGCAAAATACCAATATTCGGCCCTGCTAGCGCGCCCACTGAACACCGCATATTTTCTAAATACTGTTAGAATGTGATTCACAATTCAAAATTTACACCGCCGACCACCTACTGCATTTTCTTTCTTATAAAGGCCGGAATATCAAGATCTTCATCTGGTCCGGTTGCTCGCTCATCAATGGGCGGCGTAGACACTCGTTTCTCAAATAAAGCTGGCCGGGATTCAACAACATCATCTGGCGGCGTCTGTTGGCGTTCCAATAAACGGTTCGGAGTGTAGGATTGCGCTCTTGCTGTAGAAACCTGACTTAAACGTTCGGTGCCGGAAAAGCCAGTGGCAATTACCGTAACCTTAATCTCATCACGCAACCCATCGTCAATAACCGCTCCAAAAATAACTTTGGCATTATCATCGCTCAGACCAGTAATAACCTTGGCTGCTTCGTTAACCTCATGCATGGTCAATGTTGGGCCACCCGCCACCACAAAAAGAATACCGCGAGCTCCCTCTATGGAAGTGTCTAGAAGCGGACTGGACACGGCGGCTTTGGCCGCGACCACGGCGCGATTTTCTCCACTGGCCCGACCAATGCCCATAAGCGCCGTGCCAGTACTTTGCATAATCGCCTTGACGTCAGCAAAATCAACGTTAACAAGACCCGGCATGGTGATAAGATCAGCAATGCCTTCTACGCCCTGCCGAAGAACTTCATCAGCCATTCGGAACGCTTCTGATAAAGTTGTTTTTTTGTCCACAATTTGTAAAATCCGATCATTTGGAATGGCAATAATTGTATCAACATTGTTGGCTAGTTCATCATAGGCCTGATCGGCAATAGCCCGACGCTGCGCTCCCTCAAAACTAAAGGGTTTTGTCACCACCGCAATAGTCAAAGCGCCAAGATCACGAGCAATGCTGGCAACCATGGGTGACGCCCCACTACCTGTACCGCCACCTAGTCCACAAGTCACAAAAACCATATCCGATCCCTTAAGCGCATCTCTTATTTCATTCTGCGATTCCTCGGCTGCCCTTTTGCCTAATTCCGGATTCATACCGGCGCCCAAACCGCGCGTCACAGTTTTGCCAATATGAAGCTTCTGGGGAGCGCGGGTATAATGAAGCGCCTGCACATCGGTATTCATGGCAATAAACTCCACGCCTCTAATCTTGGCTTCAATCATGCGGTTGACGGCCGAAGAACCACTACCGCCAACTCCCACAACTTTGATTTTTGCAATAGTTTCTATGTCGGGCTTAACTTCACCCATGTCCCTATGGAATAAATGATTTAAACCAGCGTTTAACCGAACCCCTTAGTCCGCCAACGCCAAAACGCGAAAAGAAATCTCCCAAGCGTCCCTTGCTATCGTCACTGGATTCGTCGCCCCAAAGAACCAGCCCCAAGGCTGTGGCGAAAGAAAGATCATTAACCGCCTCAATGGCGCTCATAAAACGGGAATTGGGCACGCCCAGGGTCGCCGGTAACCGTAAACGTGATTTCGCGATTGTTAAAAGGCCGGGTATCTTGACGCCGCCGCCAACAAATACCACGCCTGCAGGTAGCATACCCGAACGCTCCACTTTCTTCAAGATAGCATCAATCTGATCCAGTATCTCTTCCATCCTTGCTTCAATGATTTCAGCTACATAGCGCCGGGAAACGATTTCTCCCTCGCCAGCGCCAAACTCGCTAAGATCAATTTCTTCCCTTTTGTTAACGTCTTTAGCTAGGGCCGTGCCGTAATGAAGTTTCACCTCTTCGGCAATATCAAGAGAGGTTCTAAGTCCAATAGCAATATCATTGGTGATATGCTCTGAACCTATCGGCAGGACGGCAGCCGTTAAAATATTTCCTTCCTCAAACACGACGACGCTGGTTGTGGCGCCGCCAATATTAACAACAACTACACCCAACTCACGCTGTCTTTCCGTGGCATGACTTTCGGCGGCCGCCAAAACCGATAAAATAATGCCGGAAACCCTGAAACCGGCGCGGTAAACACCCTTCATTACGTTTCTCAATTGGGTGGACAATACCTGAATAACAGTGGTTTCCACTTCCAGACGAATTCCACTCATGCCAATTGGATCTTTAACTCCTGGCTGACTGTCAATAGTAAAACTCTTTGGAATGGCGTGTAAAATTTCGTAATTAGGAGGACTGGCGACAGCCCGCGCCGCTTCCAGGGCGCGTTCCACGTCAGCTTCCTGAATTTCTCCATTGGCCCGACCGACCGCCACCACGCCTCGGCTAGCAGTCGTTAAAATATGCGGGCCAGAAATGCCTACCCATAATTCTTCTATGGGGAGTCCGGTCATCCGTTCAACCTTCTCTTTAGCTGCCGAAATTGAAGCAGTGGCATCTTCTAAGCTTGTGATAACACCACGATTGACGCCTTCGGCGGGAACTGACACGGCGGCAACTACTTGTATAGCTCCGCCAGGCATGCGCTCGGCAACCACTAGCCGAACGGCTGTTGATCCGATATCTAGACCACTAAGAACTTGCTGACGAGACATACCCCGTTAGAAAGCCTCCTCAGCCCCGCCTAGCGGGGCTGATAAGACAAGAGTTTGAATTTATATTCATAGAACGTTGGCGGATGAAAGATTGATAAAGCAACAAGACGGCTTTCTAACGGGGCATACCCCAAATAAGCTATAAAAAGTTACGACCTATCCTTTGCCTAAAGATTAGAGATTATACTCAATGTGGTATATTGTGATTATACAATGAAATAAGGATAATCGCAAAGAGTCAAAAATTGGGCTCAAACCGTTCCTAGCCCCATAAATCCAGCACCTTTACCGTGAAGTATTTGCCCAAAAGGCATAATTTACCATGCCATTCGCCCCACAGCCCTGCGTTGACAAGGCGGGAAATTCAGAAGGTGCTGGATAAATAGGGCCAAAAAATCAAAAAACCCACAATTAAGGCCCCCAAAGACGACACCAATACAGCCGCCGCCAGCAAATCTTTAAGCACCCCCACGGCATAGTGCAGACGCGGTGACAAAAGATCCACCAGCTTTTCAAAAAATGTATTCAAGAGCTCCAGCGCCAACACAATTACCGACATCATCACTAAGACAACTACTCGAGCGACTGAAAGTTTAAAATATAATGCTACTGCAAAAACAGCGATAGCAACTATAACTTGTATTCTGAAATTCTGCTCTGCGCGCCAAGCATACTGAAGTCCGTGAAAGGCATGACGGAAACTTTTTACCAGGCGTTGAAGATTAAATAACTTTGAAGGCATAAAAAGCGTAGGGAATATAGAATATTGAATTTAGAATATAGAAATTTTTGTTATCAGATGCATGCGATTCATGAACTCCTATATTCCATATTCTATATTCTTAAACTTTTGCTCTCCCCGTGAGCCCGCTATAGCCCAGCAAACGCCGCTCGGCCTCAGCCATTTTATTTTTATCTTTTTTATTCTTATGATTAAATCCCATAATGTGTAAAAGTCCGTGAGTGAACAACAAGGCAATTTCGTCGGCCACGCTTAAATTATGTTCGCGCGCCTGTTTTTGGGCCAGAGGAAAACTAATGATGATCTCACCATAATCAAAACTCAACACATCAGTCGGTGTATCCTTTTTGCGATAAACGCGATTCAAGTATCTAATTGTGTTAGCTCCTACTATGACCAGTGACAGTTCACGAAATGATAATTTGCGCCCATACATCCTTAAGGCCGTGCTGGCCAAACGACGCAATCTGCTTTTAGGCAATCGACAAGATACGGTTTTATAAATTTCCAAACGCATTAGCGGGCAACTGTAATGCTTCTAATAATAGCTTCAAAGGTTGCGCGAAAATTAAGTTCTGTTTTAGTGCCGCTATGATAGTTGACCACAAAAATCTCTCGCGGGCGATTGGCGTCAATAAAATAAAACGTCTGACGATCGGACGAGAATATGCCCAAATGGCTGCCAATACTTTCAAATGATAAAGTATCGGAGTCAACATCTGGCGCGACTGTTTTGTACCAATCGGGTAAAGACTGAAGATTATTGTTTGGTTCTAAATTAATGGATATAAATTCATCTGGCGAACCAACAAAGCGAAGGTCATCATTATTATCACTCCCCCTCTCCAAAGACCACGAGAACGGATATACAACCGTGAATAACGGCGTTGTCATAGAGGTATAAGTTTTTATTAACCCAGAATCAACAAGACGACCGCTGTCCTTGGGATTAAAACCGTTCAGCACCTCCTGTTGGTCTGTATATCCATCGCCGTCCGTATCTACCTTGGCTGAAGCAGTGCCGTAAAGCGACTCCTCTATATCGGTCAGGCCGTCTTGGTCAGAATCACTACTGGAAAGTAAGGGAGAAAGCGAGGGACTTGTTGCCGGTGGCGGAATTTCAACTGGCGGCTGTTCCACTGCCGGCGGTTCGGTCGGCGCTTCCGTGCTCGGCTGATCAACTGGCTTGGTCTCGGGCTGTTCAGACGACGGTGACGATGAAGAAGACGGCTCTAAAACAACGACATCTGATGATTTTGACGAAACTACGACTGGCGTTCTTGCGGCTGGCAGCTTAGCGGTAGCCAATAACCAATAAACAACACCAATTAAACCAGCCATTAAAACAGCCACTCCTAACCAAATTTTGCCGGCCGTCCAAAAAGGCGGCTTATCAGGAACCAAAAATTTTGCCGGCATAGTATAAAAAACAGTTTCTGTATGCACCTTACCCGCTTCGCTTAAAAGCAAGGGCGCGGGAAGCGATTCCTGTTTTGCTTTTTTGCTAAAAATGCTCATCACAAATAATTACTAAGTCCATACGAAAGTACGAAATAGTACGAATATACGAAATTGATTATGAGAACAAACAATTTTTCGTACCTTTCGTATAGTTTCGTAATTTCGTAAGCATATTACTGATTAGGCTGAAGCTCTGCTGGCACATTCAATAATTTCCCCGGCCCGTTTGGATTGTATCCAGATTTCACTTCATCGCCATCTCGATATCCATCGCTATCACTGTCGAGATTCAACGGGTTAATGTGATAAGCATTGATTTCTTCTCCGTCAAAAAGCCCGTCGCCGTCGGTATCCGGATTCTGAGCATCAGTGCCAAGACTGGCCTCTTGTTCATCTGTCAAGCCATCGCCGTCCGCGTCAAGCACAAGAGGCGGCGGAGGAGTCACTGGTTGATCTGGCTGTTCTGGTGTTAAAACATTATTCGTATTTTCTGGCGGCACAGGGGTTAATGGCTGATTTAATCCAAATAATATAGAGCGATAAGTATAAGCTGCAAATCCACCGCCGCCCAAAATTATAACAACGCCGATGGCAATTATAATTTTACTCCACGGTAGTCCCTCTTTGGCAATCGGAAGATCATGCGGTATCGCTATGGGACCAATTGGAGCTGGAGGAGCTAGAGGAAGAGAGGTCGGCAATGCTGGAGGCATCAATGGCCTCTTTGAGAGCTCGGTTGGTGGGACCGGCTCAACGTTGGAGAGCATATCTATTGGTTCGGCTGCGGGTATTGGTTGCCTCTGTGCTGGCACGGCTGGTGGCGTGGGCACTGACGGCTGCGCGGGCGATTGATTTTCCGGCTTTATGCCGACGGGTGGTTGGTCAAACATAACAAGTTAATAATGTAAGTAATCAAAAATAAACGTTCTTTAATGATACCAGATCTGTATATCATTAAAAGAGGGGGTTAAGGAAGTGTTGGTGGTTGATAAATTAACAATATACTGAATATAACGATTGCCATTTAAGGCATTAAGGCTGCCTCCATTAGAGACGTTAGTCAATGTAATCCAAGTAGCATCTGGTACCGCAGTATTGCCAGCGCGGACATCAATCGTCACAGAGGTGCCTGCCATCATTGTTGTGGAATAATTAGCATTCTGAAAGGTCGGATTACTATTCATATCTATCACTGCCGAGGTGAAAGTGCCAAAAGGAGAATAGGCAGAAGTGCTGAACCATCCAACCCCGCCTACTCCCAACACTCTCCAGAATGGCGTCAGGGGACTAATGGTATTATTTTGGCCAAGCTGACCTTTGTCATTTTTCCCCCCACAATACACACTTCCATCAATTCTAAGCGCGCAGGTGTACCCACTGCCCGCGCTAATCTGTGATACACCGGTCAAAAAGCCAGCGCCACTCACCCTCACTTGCGCTGGAGTGTTCCTTTGGACAAAGTCGTTTTGGCCGAGCTGGGCGTCTGTGTTTGTTCCCCAACAATATGCCGTACCGTCGTTCTTGACAGCGCAAACATGACCATAACCATCACTAATCTGCGACACGCCGGTCAAAAAGCCAGCGCCGAGCACACCCTTCACTTGCACTGGAGTGTTTCTATTGGTGGTAGTGCCATCGCCAAGTTGGCCGCTACTATTATGACCCCAACAATATACAGTGCCATCGTTTTTAAGCGCGCAGGTCTCGTTACCAGTTGCGCTAATCTGCGATATGTTAGTCAAAGAGCCAGCGCCGAGCACACCCTTCACTTGCACTGGAGTGTTTCTTGAAGTATTGGTGCCATCACCCAACTGGCCAAAAGTGTTAGAACCCCAGCAATATACAGTGCCATCGTTCTTAAGCGCGCAAGTATGATTAGCTCCCGCGCTAATCTGCAATACGTCGGCTAAAGAGCCAGCGCCACCCACACCCCTCACTTGTACTGGAGTATTTCTGTCAGTGGTAGTGCCATCGCCAAGTTGACCAACGCCGTTTAATCCCCAGCAGTACGCTGTCTTGTCGGTCTTGACTGCGCAAGCAACAGCATAGCCTACGCTAATCTGCGATATGTTGGTCAAAAAGCCAGCGCCACCCACACCCCTCACTTGTACTGGAGTATTTCTGTCAGTGGTAGTGCCATCGCCCACCTGTCCATAAAGGTTATCTCCCCAGCAATATACAGTGCCATCGGTCTTAAGCGCGCAGGTATTTACTGATTCGGTATCTATGGCAGACACATCAGCCAAAACTCCAGCACCGCCAACGCCAAGAACTTGAACGGGAAGAGATTTACTGGTGGTAGTATTGTCACCGAGCTGGCCGGAAGTGTTCGTTCCCCAACAGGACATGATGCCATCGGTCTTAAGCGCGCAAGATGCGTCGCCAATGGCGATCTGTTGGCTCACCACTCCTGGCATAATCTGCAAAACCACTGCTGCGGGAGTACCAGCGCCATAAACTTGCGTAGAAGAAAAAGTGCCAGCATTAAAATCTATGTCCGTGGATTGAACGATAGCCGTCCAGTTAAAAGATGGCTGATACCAATTACCGACGCCCGGCGGGCTTTGATTGTCCACCGCTCGTACGGTGAAGCGATATGCTCCTGGCGCTAAATTAATATAATTCACTGTTCCGGTATTTCCACAATTAAAACCAGTAACACCGTTATCACTTGAACATTCAAAATGGTCAATGGAATCACTGTCTGGGTCGCTTGCTGTAAAGCTGAAACTCGCCTTATTCCCCAAGAAACTATCGTAGCCAAGGAATGTATTCTGCATGGAGTCAATCGCTGGCGACTGGTTAGCCTCAATCGTCCAGTCAAAATTAGCTGGCGTAGAATCAACAAGACCGCTTGTATCTTTAGCTTTAACTTTAAAGTTATGGGCGCCTAACGATAAAGGACCAGCGTATGTGGCACTGCCCGAGTTGCAAACGACAAATGCCGCGCCATCTAAACTACATTCAAAGGCACCAACTGCACCGCTTTCTGTATCTGTCCCACTGAAGGTAAATGACGCACTAGTGGACCGAGTCTTATACGGCCCGCCAGCCGCGGTTAAGTCTCCTGCAACATGAGCACAATTAGGAGACGCCCCACCACTATTCTTAACTGAAGGGCAGGAATCAATATAAGTTTCAGGCGCGCTGTTTGTAATCGTAAACGTGCCTGATGTGGCCGCTGAACATAGACCGCCGCCGTCACAAACATAAGCATAGTAATTCTTGGAGCAGCTTGCGCTATTTAGACAATCGGCTACAACTGTTGTGTAAGTTGCAGTAGCGGGATCAGTAGAAGACAACGCAGAACTTGTCCAAGTGCCGGCTGTGCAACCACCTGCTCCGATTCCAGAGGCCTTACAAATATGCGCCCTGACTTGATCGCCAGCGTCGGGGTCTGACCAATCCACGCTAAACGTAATGTCTGAAAGTATTGCTACTGAATCAGGACTATCTGTATCTGTAACTGAAACTGAAGTGATACTAGGCGCTTGATTAATATTGTTGACCGTAATGGTCACGGAGTTGGCATTGGTGCTGTTAGCATTGGCGCTGTCTTTGACCACAAGGGAGAAGGTCAG
>MGEK01000010.1:0-4238 GCA_001791325.1 Candidatus Uhrbacteria bacterium RIFCSPLOWO2_01_FULL_47_25
CGATACTTTATTGTCAGGATTGGAGCATGTGCGCAATTGTTTGTTAGCTGATTATGAAGGCACCTTGTCGTCAGAAGTTTTACTGCGTTTTAACACGGTTATCAAAGCGCGCTTGGAGGGTTCTGTTGATCACAAGCAATTTAGACAGTTGTTGATAAAACCATGGAAGGATGGCGGTTTGGGATTGCACCATCAAACGGCAGAAAGATTTTCCACGCGCCTGGAGTTGATTTTGATTAATTATCCACACGTGGTGGGAACAGTGCCAGCACCCGAAGGCGTAATCTCTAATTCCTAATTTCTAATCTCTAAACAATTTCTAATGACACAAATTACAAGCACAAAACAGCGGCCGTATGACTCAGAAGAACGTACTTTGCAATTTGCCAAGCACGTAAGCCAATTTATTCGTGGTCTGCCGAAAAATATTACGAACATTGAATATGCAAAACAACTTGCTCGGTCCGCTGGGTCAGTAGGTGCTAACTACATAGAAGCAAACGAATGCTTAAGCCGTAAAGATTTTGCTATGCGGGTTAAGATTGCCAAGAAGGAGGCAAAAGAGAGTCGTTATTGGCTTCAATTACTTGAAGTGAGCACGCCAGTGGACGATAAGGATCGGCTCAATCTTATTGACGAAGCTACGCAGTTAATGAAGATATTTGGTGCAGTCATTGAGCGCTCAAATTGATTATTGAGATTTAGAATTTGTGATTTGTTTAGAAATTACTGAACTGATATGATGCGATCACGCGACTTAATTCGTCTCTCTACAAGGATGTTCAAAACTAGGCCCATGAGGACCAGTTTAACCATTCTCGGAGTCGGCGTTGGCATTGGCGCCATTCTTTTTTTGGTGTCTTTAGGCTATGGCATGCAGACTTTATTGCTTGAAAAAATTACCACTTCTGAATCTTTATTGAGTTTAGATATTAACGCGCCGGAATCGGGCATAATTAATTTAGGCAAGAGACAGCTTGATTATTTTTCTACTTTGCCCCACGTGAAAGAGGTGAGCGCCAACGCTAATATTCCAACGCAAATTTCGTTTGGTCAATTTACCGGTGACGCCTTGGCCAATGTTATCAAACCGTCATTTTTTCGTTTGTCCGGCCTTGAGCCAATGATGGGACGGTTCTTTTTGGATACTGAACGAGAAAGTGATAAGGCGCCCGATACAAACAAAGTTATTATATCTTCAACGGTGATTAAATTGTTTAATTTGAAACCAGAGGAGGCTATTGGAAAAAAATTGGCAGTAACGCTTTTCTTTACGCCGCGCGAGACCATAGAGGGCGGTGACTCAAGCGTGGTTGGCGCGATGGTGGAAAAACACATGGAAGTTGAGATTATAGGTGTTATTGAGAATAATCTTTCCAGTTTGATTTATCTTAATGTTGGCGATCTGCCAGACTTGCCAATTACGGAATACGCCCAAGCTAAGGTGCGGGTGGAATCAAGTGAGTTTTTAGATCCCGTTCGCGAGCAAATCAAAGAGATGGGATTCATTGTGACCGCCCTTTCCGACACCATTGCCGAAGCCAACAAGATTTTTAAGGCTATTCAAGTTATCTTGGCGCTTTTTGGCATTGTCGCCCTGCTGGTTGCCGCTATTGGCATGTTTAACACGGTGACCATCGCGCTGTTGGAGCGTACCCAAGAAATCGGCATTATGAAAGCTATTGGCGCCGGATCAAGCGATATTTTTATTATGTTTTTGACGGAATCGGCGCTCATGGGATTTTTTGGCGGCGTTTCCGGCGTGATTTTAGGATACGCCGGAGGAGAAGTATTCAATTTTATTTTAAATATTTTAGCCTCAAGATTGGGCGGCCAGCCAGTAAATCTTTTTGTCCGTCCGTTGTGGTTTGTGGTTGGCATTATTGTTTTTTCAACGATTGTCGGATTTTTAACGGGTGTTTTGCCGGCTCGCCGCGCGGCGCGCCTTAAAACTTTGCAGGCCTTGCGGTATAAATAACCCCGTTAGAAGTCTGACTTAGTGCTATCATCAATCTTTCAATCATGAAACAATCTGCAATAGAACTGGAGACTATAATAACCATAGCCCCGCATAGCGGGGCCAAGGACTTCTAACGGGGTAACCCCGCTTAGTGGAATCTCTAATTTCTAAACCCTAATCTCTAAACCCCGTTAGAAATATGATCAATGTTGGCAAGGAGGAAAATAAGGCTATTTCGCGTCAAGTACATATGAGATATGATATATTACAGTTTAATTTCTAACGGGGTAAACAATAACTAAGCACTAAATCCTAATGTTCCAAACAGTAGATATTTGTGCTATAAATATTATGATTTGTTTAGAAATAACATATAATTATGATACAGACTGAACAAAAACGCGACGGGGACTCCGTACGCTTGGAGGTATTGGAAAAAATTCAGAGCCTAGTAACGGCCGGTTTGGGTTTAGTCGCGGCCTTGGCTTGGAATGACGCTATTCAGAGTTTATTCGTGGTAATTTTTGGAATCCAATCAAGCGTTATCGCCAAATTTTTATACGCCATATTAGTTACAGCACTGGTTGTTTATTTAACAGTCCGGATCAGTCGGCTTATTAACAGCCTCAAAAAAATTAATGATAAGCATATCGTTTAAGCGCTGGCTTACTCATCCGACCAAAAGCATAACCGGAGCGGCGACGATCATTGCCGCAACCAGTTTTTTTAGTCGTTTGCTGGGCGTTTTTCGCGATCGTATTTTGGCCAGCCAATTTGGAGCAGGTGAGGATTTAGATGTTTATTACGCCGCTTTTCGCGTTCCCGATTTGATTTACAATTTACTGATTGTTGGTGCGCTGTCGGCCGGGTTTATTCCGGTATTTGTGGCCACGCGGCGGCGATTGATTAATGGCGATAAAGAAGCTTGGCATTTAGCCAACGCTTTTTTAACCGTAACTTTTACGGGGCTCGCCGTTGTTTGCGCCCTGGGAGCAATTTTTGTCTATCAGTTGGCGCCATTTATTACACCGGGATTTTCTCCAGAGAAAATTTTTGCCGTGGCGAGTCTCAGCAGAATTATGTTTTTGTCGCCATTGCTTTTGGGAATTTCGGCCGTCGTTGGCGGGGTGCTGCAGTCATACCGCAATTTTTTTGTTTTTGGCCTGGCTCCGATTTTTTACAATATCGGCATTATTCTTGGGGCTATTGTACTCGTGCCGGTAATGGGCTTGTCGGGGCTGGCTTGGGGCGTGGTACTTGGCGCGACCCTGCACTTAGCGGTCCAATTGCCAACCATCACTAAACTGGGCTGGTCTATTCGTTGGGCATGGGATCTCAAAAATAGAGGGCTAAGAATGATTGGACAATTAATGATTCCGCGCACCTTGGCTCTTGGAGTGACGCAATTAAATCTGCTGATTTTGACTATCATTGCTTCGTATTTAGCAAGCGGCAGTGTGGCTGTTTTTAATTTAGCCACCAATCTTTATATGCTGCCCGTGGCGACGATTGGCATTTCTTACGCCCTGGCAGTATTCCCCACACTGTCAGAACAGGCGGCGGTTGATAATCAAAAAGGGTTTCGTGACTCATTTCAAGAAACGGTTCGGCAGGTGTTTTTTTTTATTATCCCAGCGACCGTATTATTCCTGCTGCTTAGAGCGCAAATCGTCAGGGCGATTCTTGGCAGTGGAGCTTTTGACTGGACAGATACAGTAATGACCTTTGAAACATTGCGTTGGTTGTCCTACAGTCTTTTCGCGCAGGCCCTCTTGCCTTTGTTGGCAAGGGCATTTTACGCTTACCAGAACACGATAACTCCGTTGCTTACGGGAGTATTGGGCGATATTATTACTATCGTTGGCGGCATTAGTCTAATGGGGCCATATGGCGTTGTGGGGCTAGCGATCGCGTTTTCTATCGGATCCATCGCGCAAGTTATCGCTTTATGGCTGGCACTAAGATGGCGCTTGGGTAATCTTGGCGAATCAAAAATAATGGCGGCTTTAGGTTCTTTTACTGTTGCTGGGTTAGTAATGGCCTTTGTTGCGCAAGGGGTAAAGACGGGGTTAGGACAACTATTCGGCACTACTACCTTTTTAGATATAATTTTACAAGGCGGCTTGGCCGGCTTGGCTGGCGTTATTAGTTACTTGGCCGTTCTTTCGCTCTGGCAGTCTGAAGAGCTTGCAGGATTTCTTTTGGCCTGGCATTGGAGAGCAGCCGCTGTTGAAGTGGGCAGGGAAGGATTAGATGAGGGAGAAGGAATTTAAGTTGG
>MGEK01000010.1:4260-6158 GCA_001791325.1 Candidatus Uhrbacteria bacterium RIFCSPLOWO2_01_FULL_47_25
GAGCTATAAGCCGTAAGCCAGAAGCTGTAAGTTGTGCGTAGAACATAGAGCCGAGAACACGGAACAGAGAACTTAGGATATAGAACTTAGACAAAACTACAATGGACAATTCTCATATTCGCAATTTTTGCATCATTGCCCATATTTCCCGTCGTCCTGCAATGCAGAACTCCTTGAAACCCTTCGGTTTCAAATCTTCCGCTACGGGGAAACAAGTGTTTCCCCGACCCCCTTCCTGGTCAATATGGGCAAAGCTTTAGCAATAGAGTAGTATAAAACCTCTCTTATGGATATTTCTCATATACGCAATTTTTGTATCATTGCCCATATTGACCATGGTAAAAGTACTTTGGCCGATAGGTTGCTTGAAATTACCGATACCGTGCCCAAAAGAATTATGCACGATCAAATGTTAGACACTATGGATCTTGAACGTGAGCGCGGCATCACTATTAAGCTTCAGCCGGTGCGCCTTGACTATGGCGGTTATGTTTTGAATTTGATTGATACGCCTGGCCACGTTGATTTTACCTATGAAGTCTCTCGCTCTCTTGCCGCCGTTGAAGGCACGATATTATTAGTGGATGCGTCGCAAGGAGTGGAGGCGCAAACCTTAGGCAATCTTTATTTGGCTCACGCCCAAGGCGTAAAAATTATTCCAGTTATAAATAAAATTGATCTGCCTAACGCGGACGTTGAGAGTACCTCGCGAGAGCTCGTGCAAATACTGGGGTGTGACATTAGTGAAATAATATCGGTTTCGGCAAAAACAGGAATGAATGTGCCGGCTCTTATTGAAGCTATTCGGCAACGCGTGCCGGCTCCCAATGGCACGGCGGCTGGTAACTTACGGGCATTAATTTTTGATTCTCAATTTGATGAATACCAAGGGGTCATCGCTTATGTGCGGGTTGTTGATGGTAAAGTTGAGGCTGGAAAAAAAATTCGTTTTAGCGCGACAGGCGCCGATGGAGAAGCGCAAGAGGTAGGAATCTTCAAGCCGCAGCGAATTAAGCGAAGTGATTTAGCGGCCGGGGAAATAGGTTATATTGTTACCGGGCTTAAAGATGTCGGGCTATGTCGGGTGGGGGATACAATTATTTTTGCCGATCAGAGCAACACGCCCCCTCTGGCCGGTTATCGTGAAGTCAAACCCATGGTATTTGCCGGATTTTTTCCGGCCATTGGGGATCAGTATCAGCTTTTGCACAAAGCTCTTGATAGATTGAAGCTTAGCGACGCGGCTTTAGTTTTTGAACCAGAGAATTCACCGGCTATTGGTTTTGGTTTTAGGATCGGCTGTTTGGGGCTGCTGCATTTGGAGATTACGCAAGAGCGAATTAAACGGGAATTTGGCTTGGAACTTACCGTTACTGCTCCCAGTGTTGCTTATCAGCTTTGGACCAAAGGAGCAGTAGAGCCGGTTATCATTAAGAGTCCGCTTGACTTGCCAGAGCAGTCGCGCCTTGAACGCCTGGAAGAGCCGTGGGTGCGCCTTGACGTTATTTCACCAAAGGATTATATCGGAGCGATTATGCAGTTAGTGGCTATCAAGCGCGGTGAATATTTGACAACCGAATATTTAAACGACCGTGCGATTCTGCACTATCGTTTACCACTCGCTTCACTACTTGTTGATTTTTATGATAAACTAAAAAGCGTGAGCGCCGGTTATGCCTCAATGGATTATCAGTTTGATATTTATAGGCAGGCTGACGTTGTTAGATTGGATGTGCTCGTAGCCGAGGAGTCGGTGGAATCCTTGTCGCAGATTGTTTATCGGGAGGATGCATATGAGCGTGGTCGACAGGTTGTGAAGGTATTAAAATCAACAATTCCGCGGCAGCAGTTTGAGGTCAAGATTCAGGCGGCGGTTGGCGGCAAGATACTGGCGGCGG
>MGEK01000011.1 GCA_001791325.1 Candidatus Uhrbacteria bacterium RIFCSPLOWO2_01_FULL_47_25
ATCGCCAATCCAATTTTTATCCATTCATAATCAGGAGTGCAATATATGGTGGCCTAATACATGCCCTTGCTAATTTTATGAATTTCATGCTATTGTCTAGATGAGACTTTATGCAGTGGCATGATCAACAAGAAGAATCACCTTTGTCGTTTTTTCAAGCGGGGCTTCGTTTAATGGCGAGATGTCCTTTATGTCAGGCGCGATATCAGCCCAGTTCAGTCAAGGTAATTGCCGAGAGAGAAGACGCCTATTTAGTTCACGTGCTGTGCGCGAAGTGCCGCAGCGCGGTGGTTGCTTTGGTGTTTGCGAATTTATTTGGCGTGAGTTCTGTTGGTGTTCTCACTGATTTAGGCAGCGATGAAGTCTTGAAGGCCCAAGAACGTATCGTTGAGGCGGATGACGTTCTGGCGTTGTATGCAGCTTGCCGAGATGGATCGCTGATAGAAAGGATAAAAAAATAATGACTTATTCACTTCAAGTAGCCACACGAACACTAGTGGGAAAAAAGAATAAATTACTTCGCGGCCAGGGTTTGATACCCGGGGTTGTTTATGGGCATGGGGAAACCAACCGTTCAGTGGAGATTAAGAAGGTTCCTTTTGAGAAATTGTTTCAGTCTGCCGGTGAGAGCAGTTTGGTTGATTTAAATATTGACGAGGATGCTAGTTTGAAAGTTTTGATTCACGACATACAGCGTCATCCAGTGACCGGTCAAATAATTCATGTTGATTTTTATCAGGTCAAAATGACCGAGAAATTAACGGCTGATGTGCCCTTGGTATTTATCGGCGAGGCCAAGGCGGTAAAAGAATTAGGCGGTGTTCTGGTGAAGACGCTTGATCATGTAAAGGTAGAATGTTTACCTCAAGATTTAGTTCACGAATTAAAGGTTAATCTTTCCAGTTTAGAGACATTTGACGATGCTATCCATGTAAAAGATATTGTTGTGCCTACAGGAATTAATGTTTTGAGCTCCATTGATGATATGGTAGTAAGTGTCCAGCCACCGCGTACTGAAGAAGAGGCTAAGATTGAAGGGGCAGAGGCACCGGTTGATGTGAGCGAGGTTGAGGTAGAAAAAGAGAAGAAGGATAAGGAGGTAAAGGGAAGCGGAGAAGAGGTAAGGGCAGAGGGGAAGAAGGAAAAAAGCTAGTCTCAGATTGCATAGATGAGCCTCGCTTCACGGCGGGTCGTTATACGCTTAGGGTGTGATCGTCGCGGTTAGGTAACGGTCAAGATTGTTGTAGTCTTTATAGAGTTGTGGTCGTGACTTGGGAAATGTTTTTTGCACCAACTTTTTTAATTTTTGACTGTGACAAGGGTCAATTTCCCAAATGCAGCGGAATTCAATGTTAATAAATTTTGATAGCTGTTTGACGAGGCGGCGGTAGTATTTGAGACCATCTTGACCGGCCGCTAGAGCATTTTTTGGTTCAAATTTTTTCACCGAGGGCGATGCCCGGCGGTAGTCATCAGTGGTCAGGTAGGGGAGATTAGCGAGGAGGATGATTGGTTGAGCCGTAAGCCGTAAGCCGTAAGCCATAAGCTTTGGTTCGAGAGGTTTGAGGAGATCGCCGTGAAGAAATTTGATTTGAGTTACGTTATGCAGTTTGGCATTGCGTTTGGCTACGATAAGCGCGGTGGACGAGATATCGGTGCCATAGGCAATTATTTGCCGCTTCTTGGCAGGGGTTTGGTTTTTTAAAATAGAAATTATAAGGCAGCCGCCGC
This sequence comes from Candidatus Uhrbacteria bacterium RIFCSPLOWO2_01_FULL_47_25, assembly GCA_001791325.1. Lineage (GTDB taxonomy): Bacteria > Patescibacteriota > Patescibacteriia > GWA2-46-9 > GWA2-46-9 > GWA2-46-9. Next base: position 1,732 of record MGEK01000011.1, read on the forward strand.
CTGTGCCGACGTCAACAATCATAGTGATGTCGCGGTGGCGTCGTAATATCTCAATAGATTTTTCCACTAACCATTCTGACTCTGGGCGAGGGATAAGGACATGGCGATTGACGGTGAAGGTGAGCCCGTAAAAAGGATGATAACCCAAAAGATAGGCCAGCGGTTCGCCTACTCTTCTGCGTTTTATGAAATTGTCAAAACGTCGTTTGGTGGCATTGTCAATCGTTTTTTCACCATGACTGACGACAAAAGAATGATCTTTTTTAAGAAGATGAGCCAATAGTATTTCTGCCTCACGCACCTCATCTGATTTTAATTCGCGCAGCAGCTCTTTGATGGCGATCATTTATTGCATGGACGACTTATGCGGCTGCCGTTGCAGTTCTAAGGCGATCAATAATTTGGTCAAGGTCGCCGTCAATTATGTAGGTGATATGGTGGAAGTTTTCATTCAGGCGGTGGTCAGTGATTCTATCTTGCGGAAAATTGTACGTGCGAATTTTTTCCGAGCGGTCGCCAGTGCCGATTTGTTCAAGTCTTTTCACTGAACGAGTCTCTTGCTGTTTCTGTCTTTCCATATCAAACAAGCGCGCACGTAATACTTGCATCGCCCGTAGTTTATTTTGTTGGAAATTACGTTCATCTTGGCACTGCACGACCAAACCGGTTGGCAGGTGAGTAATTCGCACGGCGGAATAGGTGGTGTTGACTGATTGCCCTCCGTGTCCGCCTGAAGTGGAGGCTTCTATTTTTAGGTCTTTTGGGGCGATGGAAATTTCCACTTCTTCTGCTTCAGGCATGACTACGACGGTTACTGTGGAAGTGTGTACTCGTCCACTTTTTTCGGTTTCTGGTATGCGCTGTACGCGATGAACGCCGCTTTCAAACTTCAGGCGGCTGTACACTCGTTCGCCCTCAATGGTGAAAATGACTTCTTTGAATCCGCCAATATCGCTGCGACTGGTATTTAAGAGATGAACTTTCCAGCCCTTATTTTCCGCATAACGAGTATACATTCTAAACAGCTCGGCCGCGAACAGCGAAGCTTCGTCACCCCCTGCGCCTGACCTAATTTCCACGACAATATTTTTTGCGTCTAGGGGATCAGCCGGGTGTGCGATTTCCTCAATTTGTGCTTCCACGGCGCTTAGGCGATCGCTAATCTTTAGGCGGTCGTCTTCTGCCAAGGCAATGAGTTCAGCGTCCTGCTCTGTTTTCAATAACTCGTTAAGTTTATCGCTCTCCTCGCTGAGACGCTTATATTTATTAACAAGATCAATGATTCCCACAACGCCGTGATATTCGGTTGATAATTGTTTTAATCTCTCGGGATTTTTCGTTGTAGCTGGGCGCGACAACTCCTCCTCAAGCGCTTTCTGGCGCTCAATTAATTTTTCTTTTTCTGTTTGAGTAAGCACGTTAGTTTTGATTAGTTTATAATTAGTGTCAATTGGTGGGTTATGTCGGTCGCAATAAAAGATTCCGAATAAACAAAACCGGCCGCTATTGCTTGAATGGCGGTTGGGTAAATAATCTATCTAAGCGGCTGTCAATCTGTGCTTTGAGGTAACCTTTTTTGATTCGTCAATTTTGAGCTGGCGCTTGGCGCTTCTGGCGGCAAGTTTAACGCGTCGGCCGCGTCTTGTTTCCGCGACGCTGGCCTTAGCCTCAACGCGCTTCTGGAATTTATCAACACGCCTCGCCGTGTCCACTAGTTTTTGCTGGCCGGTATAGAACGGATGGCAATTACTGCACAGCTCAATATGCAGTTCTTCTTGCGTGGAACCGATAGTAAAGGTCTGTCCGCAGGCGCACTTAATAGTGGCCGTTGGGTAATATGTTGGATGTATTGCTGTTTTCATAGCTAAAGTTAAGATGAACAAAGTTTAACAAATGAAACATCATTTGTAAAGGATTATGCTTTAAAGAAGGCCGCCCGGGCACAAGTGCTCGGGCGGCGGGTAGTGGGCAGATCAATCAACGCGCATGAAGCGCATCCTACGCTTCGCCCACTGTTTGGAAGGTACAACACAAACGTCGTCCTTGCGGACACATTCCTGATCGTACCTCCCTTGAACTCCAAACTTAACATGATTTAGTACTCAAGGGGAAGGGGCGAGGCATGTTGTCGTGTGTCTTTATTGGACAACTCCAACATTGCCTCGTCCCTATGGTGGACACGCCAACTGTCGCGCCGTAGCGCACCTCGCCACTCATCCACCGAATTGGAGGGACAGTTTCACGGTCGCTCTGGAAGGAGCAAACTTGGCTACGTCCCTCCCCGCGACTTTGAGGCTTACAGCTTATAGCTTACGGCTCTCAACAACCGCGGGGAGGGGGCGAGGGATGGATTCTATCTTTGTTTACAGAGATAGATTTCCAATCGCCTCGCCCCTTTGCGACGAACAAAAACGAGGTCGTTCTAATAGAACACTTTTTTTGTCGTTCGCCGCCGCGGATAACGCAACGCACGCCACGCGCCGTGAGCGCATCTTAATCATCGCGTTATTCGCATATTAACCTCTTGTTAGGTCACGAAGATCGTGAACTCGGCGGCACCTTGTTTTCGTCTCCACCGGATCAGCTTAAGGCACTGGCGCTTTCGTGGTCGCGGTCCCCGACACTTCGAGTTTCAGCCACTGCTTCACTAGCCACTCCACAAACTTCGTCAAGGTACGCCAGCGAGCCATCTTAAGGATATGGCCATTGGTGTACCGTTTGATCGTGCGACCATTCGCTCCAGTTACTTCAATGATCGTTGGATGTTTGTCATGCAACCGCTGTTTGTACTCGCGGAGTTTTTGGCCCCAATCGCTTTTTGGCCGATAGTTCCACTGGTCGGCCAGCTGGTAGAGGGACTGCCGACCAAGCGTTTCGTCCCAGTTAGCGACTAATCCACGACGCTTGCGTGGAAACTGTTTGTCGGGTGGCACGTCCGCGTGTTGGCCGCCCTGGAGAACATGTACGCCGAGATAGGCCTTCACGCGATTTGCGGTGCGACGCCAGTCGCCATCATCTCCAGGACGCTGAAAGCGCCGAATGTCGCCCACAGCCGCGATGATGCCGGCGGCGATAGTTGGACCGCAGCCAATAATTTCCTTGAGGATGCTCCAAACCGGCACTTCGGCAACGGCCTTAGCAATTTCATCATTCGCACTTTCTTCCGTCCTGACAAGAAGCTTCAGCGTTTGATCCGAGGCCTTCAGGGCATCGTAGCCATCCTCAATGGTACCCTCGGGATAGCCACCCTCTTCAGTGAGGAAGAGAGAGCGTTCGTATCGTTGCCGCAAGCGTTGTGAGCAAGTGATGCGGTCGCCTTGGCACTTCTTGCGATAGATCAACGCCTCGCGAACCCTAATGACTCGTCGCTCGCGCGGACCGACGACATAGAAGAGTTCGGGATCTTCTTTGAAGAGCTCAATCAGCGTGCGGTTGTCTTGGTCCTTGTCGCGGTTCGGTCGTGCTTGGTCAAGAACAAATGGGGGAGTGCCGAAGATCGTGGAACCCAGACTCTTGCGCTCGCCAATGTTTGACAGAGCGTGGAGGAATGTCCCGCCACTGCCACCAAGAATACTCACCACGCGGTCCCCAAGCCGAAGACCATCGTAGGCAACCGGCACATGGGTGACGAGCCGAGGCGTCTTACCGTCATAGACGATGAGCTCATGATCAAAATTCGTTACCTGCTCGTCGTCAGCCAAGCGACGGGTTCTGCGGTGGTGTGGCTTCACCTGACTGATGTCGCTGGCGCTTGCAACAACCCGCCACCGTACCGGAAAAATTCCATAGACAAAGTCAAGTTCTGCCTGTCGGTCATCGAGTGTGAGTGTTGAGACCTCTTTCCCGTCATCAATGGCCACCTGCGTTGGCCGCGCCTCGCCCTTCGTCGTTTTCTTGACGCGATGGCGAATGCCAATAATCCGGCCTGTTGCTGTTTCCATTACCTCTCTCCTTTTGAGCCGTTTGGCGGCTTGGTTGTTGGTTCGTCCCTTGCGGGACACGTTGGTTTTTAAGGAGCGTACCACAATACATCCTTCGTCCTTAAAGACACGCCGCGTGTCGTGTCACCCTCCCCGCTGGCACCCAGCTTATGGCTTAAGGCCTACAGCTTGATACCACTGGGGAAGGGGCGAGACATTGCGCATTACGCATATTGCACGCGTCGTCTCGTCTCGCCCCGGGCGGACACACGGACAATCGCTTTGGCAAGCAATTGCCCCCTCGTCCGCCGTTGCCAGTTGACACGCCACTTCTCGTCGTTTGGGCGACAGAGCCATCTGCGTCAACCAGCCCTGTAGTCTAGTCAAAAACTCCCTTGACGTCAAGGTACTTAACTGATATGCTCATCCCACTTTAATATGGTTAATCTAAAAGCACAATCAAAGTCAACTATTGGCGTGCCTAGCTTGTTGGACATGCTGAAGGCTGGCGTTCATTTTGGCCATTTGACCTCGCGCTGGCATCCTAAAATGGCGCCATTCATTTTTACGGCAAGATCCGGCGTCCATATTATCAATTTAGAGGTTACTCGCCAACAGCTGGAAACAGCTTTTCGGGCAGTGAGCGATGTGGTAGCGGCGGGTGGAATTATTCTGTATGTGGGCACGAAAAAGCAGGCCCAAGAAATGATTAAGCGCAAAGCTCAATCAGTGGAAATGCCCTATGTTCATGAACGGTGGATTGGCGGATTGTTAACCAATTTTGGTGTTATCAAAAAAATGCTTACCCGTCATGCCGAGCTTGGTCGTTTACTGACCGAGGGCGGCATGGAGCATCTTACCAAGAAAGAACGCCTTGAACGTGAGCGCGAGCACCGGCGTCTGGAAGGAGTTATTGGCGGTATCTCTAAACTGGAAAAGATTCCTAACCTGATTTTTATTATTGACCTCAAGCGAGAAAAAACAGCCCTTCGCGAAGCGCGCAAAGCGGGTGTTCCAATCGTGGCTTTGTGCGATACCAATGTTAATCCAGAGCTGGTTACATATCCAATCGTGGCCAACGATGATGCTATTGGTTCACTGGAACTTATGACTGATTTAATTACGGAAGCTGTTAAAGAAGGATTATCACGCCGCAGTGTTGAAGGTGTTGAACCTTCTTCTCCGGAAATTGTTCAAGAAAACGTGGAAGCTCCAGTGACCGTGATTGATGAAGAAGTCTTACTGGCCGAAGGTATTCCAGCGGATGTTTAAAATGTCAAAAGAAATTATCATTTCACTGCGTCAGGCAACAGGCGCTGGTATTGTGGAAATTAAAAAATCCTTGGAAGAAGCTGGTGGCGATAAAACAAAAGCAGTTGAAATTCTGCGTAAGCGCGGTCAAGCCAAAGCTGTAAAAAAGCAGGAGCGAGAAACTCACGATGGCATCGTTCATGCCTACGTTCACTCCAACGACAGGGTAGGCGTCTTGGTGGAGGTGGCCTGCGAAACTGATTTTGTGGCGAGGAACGAAGATTTTAAAAACTTTGTTCACCATGTGGCTATGCAGGTGGCCGCCGCCAATCCATTATATTTGAAAATTGAAGACATTCCCGAAGAAGTAAAGGAAAAAGAACTCCAGCTTTATCGCGAAGAAATGGAGAACGCGGGTAAGCTTAAGGGTAAGGATGAAGAAATGGTAAAAAAGATTTTGGAGGGCAAGTTGTCAAAGTATTACGCCGATGCTTGCTTGCTGGAACAGGTTTCAATTAAAGATGACAACATGACAATTCGCGAAATGGTTGATGAAATTACGGCAAAGACCGGAGAGAAGATTGAGATTAAAAGATTTGTGAGATACGCGATAGGGGAGTGAAGAGGAGCCGTAGAGCTATAAGGATGTAACGCTGGCCATGTCTTACATCGGGCTGGCAAAAACCCGGCTATTCCGTTATACTCTAATCATATGAAACCTCTTCACATCGCTATCAACGGTTTTGGCCGCATTGGCCGGGCGGCGTTTCGCGTTGCTTTAAATCATAAAGATATAGAAGTGGCCGCCATAAACGATCTTACCGATACCGGCACGCTTGCTCATCTTTTGAAATACGACTCGGTGTATCGCCGTTTTGAAGGGGAGATTTCTTTTGACGAAAAAAATTTGGTTGTCAATGGAAAAAAATATCCAGTGAGCGCGGAGAAGGAGCCGACCAAATTGCCGTGGCGCGATCATAGGGTTGATGTGGTCTTGGAATGCACCGGCCGGTTTACCAAAGAGGATGCGGCTCGCGCGCATTTGGATGCTGGCGCCAAACGCATTGTCGTCTCCGCGCCAACCAAAGGGGGAGAGACCAAAACGTTTATTCTTGGTGTGAACGCTGGAGATTATAAAAACGAAGCAGTGATCTCTAATGCTTCTTGCACGACCAATTGCGTCTCGCCAGTCTTAGCTGTTATGGAATCAGCATTTGGTATACTGAAATCTGCGATGACCACTATCCATTCTTATACGGCCGAGCAGAATTTGGTTGATGGCCCGCCACCGCCTCTGCACAGGGATTTACGCCGGGCGCGCGCTGCGGCAATCAATATCGTACCTACCACTACTGGAGCCACAAGCGCGGTGACAGCAACCTTGCCAGAGCTTGAAGGGATTTTTGACGGATTGGCCATTCGCGTGCCTACCCCAGTTGGTTCGCTTTCTGATTTTACGCTTTTGGTTAAGAAATCAACAAACGTAGAGGAAGTGAACAATGTTTTTCGCGCGGCCGCCAAAGACAAGAAATTTCAAGGCATTCTTAGTGTAACTGACGAACCATTAGTTTCATCTGACATTATTGGTGATTCGCATTCGGCCATCGTTGATCTTTCTATGACTAACGTGATTGACGGAGATTTAGTGAAGGTCGTCGCCTGGTATGACAACGAGTGGGGATACGCGAACAGGTTAGTGGAATTGGCTGTGTTGGTTGGCAAAACTATTGCTTCATGAATTTTAAAAATAAGATTGTCGTTATCACGGGTGGCAGTAAAGGATTGGGGCGCTGTATAGCTGAAGTGTTTATTCAGCGTGGCGCGCGGGTTGTTATTAGTTCCCGTGACAAAAATGAATTAACCAAAACTGCCGCGGAGATTGGGGCTACACCAATTGTTTGTGATGTCACTCAAGAGAATCAAGTGCAAAATTTAGTAGCGGAGACAGTAAAAGAGTTTGGGCAGCTTGATGTAATGGTAAATAATGCCGGTCTTCTCGCCCCCCGCGTCCCTGTTGTGGAGCTAGATAGCGAGTGGGTGCATAAGATGATGGAGGTGAATTTTTTTGGGGTACTGTATGGATCGAAGTATGTGCTACGGCATATGATAAAGCAGAATAGCGGGGTAATTATAAATATAGTTTCAACAAGCGGGCTGGAGCCTCGGAGTGGAAGCGCGGGTTATGCCGCGACAAAATTTGCCGCTTCTGGATTTACGCGTGGGCTTACCCTTGAAGCCTCTGGCGATAACATTTTTGTGCTTGGCGTCTACCCGGGAGGAATGAGGACTTTGCTTTTTAACCTTCAGCCGACATTGCCTTCTGACTACGATGCCTATATGGACCCCATGGCAGTAGCCGAGAAAATCGTAGCGCATTTAGAAAAGGATAATCCCGAAAATGAATTGGTTATTAGAAGGAATTAGCTGTTTTGGTATTACATACGTTTCATCTGGATTGATGTGGCATAAGGTGCTAAAATAGTTTCCATGCGGGGGAAGTTAAAAACAATTCCAAAAAATTTTAAATTAAAGGGCAAAAAGGTATTATTGCGCGTGGATTTTAACGTGCCCCTAGAGAAGTTTGGCAATAAATATCGGGTTATGGATACAGCCCGGTTGGAATACGCCATTCCAACAATTGTGCGCCTAAGCAAGGCCGGAGCCAGAGTCATTTTGCTGACACATATTGGCGAGCCAGATGGGAAAATCATTACCGCTCTTAGGGTAAAACCAATTATTGAAAAATTAAAACATTTATTGCCCAAAGAAGTGCCACAGCCGCGCTCTATATATCACTGGCGTTTTAAACAGTTGCGATCTTTAGTCAATGAGCTGGAAGATGGAGAAATTTTTTGTTTAGAGAACGTTAGATTCCATAAGGGCGAAGAACCAAATGATCGTACTTTTGCCAAAGAGCTGTCAACGCTCGCCGATCTTTATGTGAATGAGGCGTTTTCAGTTTCCCATCGCACCCATGCCTCGCTTGTAGGCATCTGTAATTATTTACCGCACTATGCCGGTTGGCGTTTCGCCGAAGAAGTGGCCGCGCTTGATCGTGTTAGTGTTCGTCCGCGTCGTCCATTCGTGTTGGTGCTTGGTGGAGCAAAAGCGCACGATAAAATCGCCTTGATGATTAAGCTTGTGCCGCGCGTTACGGTGATTCTGTTGGCCGGCGTAGTCGCTAATACATTATTAAAGATGAAAGGTATTGGTATTGGACGTTCGCGATTTGATGAGCACCCGGCAGTTGCTTCGCTTGAAGAATTAATGAAAAAGTTTCAGGCATTTCCCGGTTTCAAAGAGAAGATTAATCTTTTGGAACTGCCGCTGGATGCAATAGTGGCCAATGGCCCAGATGGCCCAGCGCGAGTGGTTGATTTTTCAGCTGGCGAAAACTTGAAACCGACGGAGAGTATTTACGACATTGGACCAAAAACAATGCGTCACTTTGCCATGTTTTTGCGTAAAGCCAGAACAATTGTTTGGAATGGCCCTATGGGCATGATTGAACAGAGACGTTTTCGCCATGGCAGTTTAGTGGTCGCCGAAATGATTGCTGCTCGCTCAAAAGGCAAGGCCTTTGGTGTTGTTGGTGGCGGTGAGAGCATAGCTGTTTTGAACGAAACCGGCATGGCTAAGCACGTGGACTATATTTCCACTGGCGGTGGTGCTATGCTAGAATATCTGTCTGGACAGGAATTGTCGGGGCTGAAGCCATTGTTAATAAACCCCGCGGGAAAGGTGCGGGGTAAATCAAAAGAGAAAACATCTTAATTAACTAATTTTACAAACATATGCTAGATAATCATCGCTCCATTTGGCCCAATTTTGATGAAGAGCGTCCATATGCCGCCTTGGTTATGGGGTTGCTTTTCATTGTTTTTTTGAGCTTTGTTGTCAAGGTCGTGATTGACGCAAAGTCTTATTCGTTTATCGGTCGCGCTCCAGAAACGCCAAATACTATTACTATTGTTGGCGAGGGCAAGGTTATTGGCGCGCCAGACGTTGCCATGGTTGATTTGGGATTACTGACCACTAGCAAAAAAGTCAGCGAGGCTCAAGCTGATAATACCAAAAAAATGAACGAATTGATCATTCGTCTGCAGAAATCAGGCATTAACAAAGAGGACATAAAAAGCACGCAGTACTATATTAACCCGCGCTATGATTATATAGAAGGACGGTCAGTACTCGCTGGTTATGATGTTCAGCAGACACTAAAGGTTAAAATTCGTGATCTGGATAAGGTCGGTTTGGTTCTGGCCACCGCTGGTGAAGTTGGAGCGAATCAGATTGGCGGCTTGAATATAACAATTGATGATCCGGAGCCATTAAAGGCAGGCGCTCGAGCCAAGGCCGCGGCCAATGCTCGTCTGAAGGCGGAAGCCTTGGCAAAATCTATTGGTGTTCGTCTTGGGCGCGTCGTTTCATTTAGCGAAAGTTCACCGGATGAGCAACCACCTTACTTTAAAGAAGGTCTTGGAGTTGGCGGCGGTGGAGCGGCGCCAGTACCAAACATTCAGAGCGGCAGTTTAGAGATTGTGAGCAGTGTCGCTTTGAGTTACGAGATTCATTAGCCTCATTACGAACAGTACTTACGAAATTACGAAACAATACGAAAGGTACGAAAATTGCTTGTTTCCACGATCAACTATATTTCGTATATTCGTATGATTTCGTACTTTCGTATGGGTTTAGAAATTAGTGCTTAGGGTTTAGTAATTTTACGTGATGCGTCCTAAATGTTTAGTCCTCGCTATTCTTGATGGTTGGGGAGTAGCTCCGCCATCATCAGGCAATGCTATCAGTCAAGCGCAAACACCGCATTTCAATGCGTTTATTCGCGATTATCCAGCCATGACTCTGCAGGCCTCCGGCGAGGCCGTTGGTCTGCCTTGGGGAGAAGCCGGCAATTCAGAAGTCGGGCATATGGCTGTTGGTTCCGGGTTAATTATATATCGCGCATTTTCACGTATTAATAAAGCAATCAGTGACGAATCTTTTTTTCAAAATCCAGTTTTACTGGAAGCCATAAATTATGTCCGTAAAAACAAGAGTCGCCTTCATTTGATTGGGCTCATTGGTTCTGGTGGCGTGCATAGTCACCAGGATCATCTCTATGCCCTACTTGAGCTGGCGCGCCGAGAAAGTGTTGAAGAAGTATATGTTCATGCAATTTTAGATGGGCGAGACGCTCCATACAATGCTGGTGCCGACGCGATGGTAAAACTTGAAGAAAAAATGTCTGAATTAGGAGTGGGGAAAATAGCTTCGGCCATCGGACGATTCTACGCCATGGATCGGGATCGTCATTGGGATCGGATTAGTCAGGCTTATGGAGTGATGACGAAAGGCGAAGCTGAAAGTTATGCCGCGACAGCTTCAGAAGCGATTAAGCAATATTATAAAAATGGAATATACGACGAAGAGATGCCCGGTATTGTTGTCGGAACGCGTTCATCTCCTACTGCGGTTATTAGTTTTGGTGATGCCATAGTTTTGTTTAATTTTCGAGCTGATCGTATGCGCGAGTTGACAGCGGCGTTGGCAGATCCGGCCTTTGCACAATTTCCTTTGAGTGCCGAGTTCAAGAATGTATATTTTGTTACCATGGCAGAATATGACGAAGAATTGCCTGTGCACGTGGCTTTTAAGAGAGAGCATGTTTCTAATCCGGTCGCCAAAGTTGTAAGCGATAATGGTTTAAAGCAGTTGCATATAGCCGAAACGGAGAAATACGCGCACGTAACTTATTTTTTTAACTGTGGAATTGAAAAAACTTTCCTCGGAGAAGAGCATGTATTAATTCAATCACCGCGCGTAACGTCATATATTGATGCACCAGCCATGTCCGCGGTGGCTATCGCCGAAAGAGTAGTGAAGGAAATTTTGGCCGAAAGTTACGATTTTATCGTTGTTAATTTTGCCAATGCCGACATGGTTGGACATACCGGCAATATGGACGCCACAATCAAGGCTATTGAGGTGCTTGATCAGTTATTGGGGCAGATAGCTGATGCGGTCTTGGCCAAGGAAGATATGCTGCTGATAACCTCTGACCATGGCAATGCCGAAATTGTTATTAATCATCAGACCGGCGAAATTGATAAAGAGCACAATTTGAGTCCCGTGCCGTTTATCGCCATAGCTAATAAGTTGCGTGGAAAGACAGCGGGGCTATCTGACACGGTTGGCGCGGATTTATCATTGCGTAAACCGGATGGTGTTTTGGCCGATGTCGCGCCAACTATTTTAAAAATTTTGGAATTGCCAATTCCGCCGGAAATGACTGGGAACCACTTGCTGTGAGGCGTCAGGCGCTAGCTTATTAGGCATTAGCTAATTAAGATGAATACTTGCGAAGAATCGAATACTACTTTTTTAAGAAGCTAATAAGCTACAAGCTAAGAAGCTAAGAAATGCCCGAGCTCCCAGAAGTAGAAACTATTAGGCGCGACTTGGATGCAAAACTCCGCGGCGCGCGCATTCGCAACGTGGAAGTGCGCTTGGCCAAAATAGTGTTTCCGCATGGTTCGGCTTTCGCGCGTGCGCTTCGCGGCGTTGTTATACGCGGCATTCGTCGGCGTGGCAAACTGCTGGTATTTGATATGGAGCGCTACCCCTCTCAACGTCATTTACCTCGGCGGCAAGTCCATTCATCTCACAAAATTAAAACCGTCCAATTCTATGGAATTGGACGGTTAGTGATGCTTATTCATCTTAAGATGACCGGCCAGTTGGTGCTCCGTCATCACAAGCAGATTATTTTTGGCGGTCATACTATTGTTGGAGCGCACGAGCTCCCCAACAAGTACACTCATGTCATTTTTTATTTTACCCCGTTAGAGAATGCTTCGCGTCTTGCCGCGGGGTCTGGTGGTTCAATACGAGTCCCGTTAGAGACGCAATCTCTAACGGGACGAGCACGGAGATCAATGTCCCGCGCGAGTTCTCTAACGGGGGTTACCAACGGCGACACTCTGTATTTTAATGACTTGAGACAGTTTGGTTATCTAAAATTGGTGACGAGTGAACAAGCGCAAAAAATTTTAGACGAGTACGGTCTTGAACCGTTGAGCCGCGATTTTACTTTAGAAAAGTTCGCGGAAATTTTAAAGAAAAGAAAAAGCGGCAAACTAAAAAGTGTTCTTATGGACCAGTCGCTTTTTGCCGGTATTGGCAACATTTATGCTGATGAATCTTGTTTTTTGGCTCGGGTGCGGCCCGGTCGCCGCGCGGCGTCCCTTAAGGGGAAAGAATTGCGTACGCTTTGGCGCTCAATTAAATCAGTTCTTAAATTGTCAATTAAACACCGCGGCACGTCGTTTAATACTTATGTTGACAGCCAAGGCCAGGCCGGGAATTTTGTGAAATATCTCAAGGTTTACGGCCGCGGCAATAAACCATGCAAAGTTTGTGGTACAATACTTAAGAAAACCGTGCTGGCCGGGAGAGGCACTGTTTTTTGTCCTACGTGTCAAAAATAGTATAGAATACAAAATGCAGGGAACCGGTTAGTCCTAAATTCTATATTCTCTATTCTATATTCTTGTTTTTATGTAAGTAAGCTAATGAGTATTAGATTGTTATGGAAAGAAAGAAAGAGTATCAGTTTAAGAAGAAGGTTGCCGTCTTTGACATTGATGGAACGATTTTTCGCTCTAGTTTATTAATTGAATTTAATAAGGCTCTGCAGAGAGCAGGCGTTATTGGCGCGGCTGACGCTATGGCGCTTTTAAAACCATACTATGCCTGGGTTGAGCGCCGAGGCAGTTATGACGATTATATAAAAAAGGTGGTGGATGTTCATGTTAAAGCGATTAAAGGCAAAGAACAGCGTTATGTTTTGGCCGCCGCCGATATTGCTTTTCTTAATCATCGCGATCGTGTCTATCGCTATACGCGCGATTTAATTAAAAAGCTCAAACGTTCTCACCTTTTGCTCGCTGTCTCCGGCTCGCCCATTGAAATCGTTGAGCCGTTTGGCAAGTATTTTGGGTTTGATCATGTGTGGGGTTCAATCTTTGAAGTAAACCGTCGCGGCCGCTACACCGGGCGCGTTTTAGATCGCCGCTCCGTTGATCAAAAGAGAGAAATTTTGGAAGCATTTATTCAAGAGAATAACCTGACGCTCAAAGGCTCTTGGGGAGTGGGGGATACGGAAACCGATATTAGTTTTTTGGCCATCGTTGATCACCCCGTGGTTTTTAACCCCACTCAAAAACTTTATAATATCGCCCGTCGCCGTCACTGGTCCATGGTCGTGGAACGTAAGAACGTTATTTATAGGATTCAAACCTAACAACGCATGGCTATGGTAAGATTTAAGGGCAGAGTGTGGACGCCGAGCATTACTCGGCAGATGTCTTTTTTTCATTCTTGTATGGCAGTTGTTGGTAGTACCGTTCATGCAAAATTATATGGTCTTCCTAAAAAAGACGAAATCTATGTAACACGTAACGGGAGACTGTCTGTTGTTTTTTGGCCTACAGATGATATGGAAAAGTACCAATACTCATTGGGGAATCTTTGTAGTTCGCCAAATCAATTAATGCGTTTATCGTCTACGTACCATCGCTTAGGGAGTAGTTTGTGGCATAGCAGTAATGCGCTAGAGAAACAATTGCCGTCAGTCGGTGTTTATAGGCGTTATCGCCTTGCTTACGAACGCCTCACCGCAGGGTTATCCTTAACGTCGGTTATAGGTCGCCATATACCGGAACTTTTGACCGCACGTTTAATAAAGCTCCATCCAAGTTATAGTAATCAAAAAGTTGAACTTATTATTAGCGAGCTAACATATCCTTCTGAACAAACACCTCTAACAAAATCTCAATTGTCATTGCTTGGCATTGGCGCTATTTTGCAAAAAAGACGATTAAAGATTGATGACTTTTTAAATTATCCAGAAATACGTAGTCAATTGAGGGATTATTTAAAACGCTATGGCGCTATACCCGTCAATTTTTGTGAAGATCCATGGAGCGAAGATGACGTGGTTCAGCAATTAAGGGACATTCTTAATTACGATTGTGCCGAGGAATGGCGAAAAATAATCAAAAATCACAATAAACAATGTCGACAAACTCGTATGCTATTGAGTCGGATTGGTGATACAGAAATTAGACGTTGGGCTAAGGCATTACAAATAGGTACAACATTAAATGAGTATCGCAAGTTCATTTTTTGCCGTGCTAGCTTGGCTTACCGTCCAATGTTTATATTAATAGCTAAACGATGCGATCTTGCTGACTGGCGGGAGTGTTGGAAGTTTACTCCCGATGAAGTTGAAAGTCTTTATTTTAAAAAAGATCGTTCTGCCCTTAAGATTTTGCCAAGACGCAAACTTACAGGAGTTATGTATTCTCCCAAACTTAACACATATTGTCTGCTTGCGCCGCGGGAGTTGCCTGCTTTTTTAAGAGAGAGTGACCATAAACCCAGTATTGAAAATAAAGAAAAGCAAAAGGGGCAAATCAAGGTAAACGGTGTCATTGCTAATGCCGGCATTATAAGAGGCAGGGCTAAAATTATTATGGGCAGGCCAGATTTCGATAAGTTTAGGGATGGAGATATTATTGTAACCGCCATGACGTCAGTTGATTTTGTTTCTATAATGAGACGCGCTGCCGCATTCGTTACAAATGAAGGTGGTATAACATCTCACGCTTCGATAGTATCAAGGGAATTAAACAAGCCTTGCATCATCGGCACCAAAATCGCGACAAAAGTTTTTAAAGACGGTGATCGCATTGAAGTTAATGCTAATAAGGGTATAGTTAGAATTTTAACAAAGTAAAATTACATGGCAAAACAGAACCTAATAAAAAAGATTTCTGAAAGACGATCAAAGAAATATAAACCAGATTGGGTGGCCAAAGGGCATCTCAATTATGAATTTTTTACTTTTTGGGCTGCCGCAAAAAGTTACCAAATCCAAATGCCCAAGGCAATTGGATTTCCTTTTAATTATAAATATGAGAACCTAGACGCTATTTATGATCAAAACAATATCAATGAGCACGTTAAGAAATTATCTCATCTTAAGTTTATAAAAAGAAACATTAATTTTATTCAAAGACAGATTGACTATTTAATTTTAGCGAGTAAAAAATATGGAGGCAAAAAAGATTTAAACTCTTTTGGGTCATGGTATAAAGTTTTTCAAAAGTTTTTACCCTCATTCGGACTCGTTCTGGGTTTGGAAGAGGCCCTGGAGAAAAAAGTGAAAAATTTTTTAAGCAATGATGATTTTTATAAAATCGCGTTTGCTGAAGAGACCGCAACATCATATGAGCAAAAATCAATTTTAAGAATTTCATTATTAAAAAGAAATTCTCGTCAGTTTAATAAAAGTTTAAAAGAACACTTGAAAAAATTTGATTGGATGGGCAATAAATTAATGACTTATACGCCATTTACTAAGGCAGATGTAATTTCCCGCACCTGCCCGGCGGGCGAGGCTAAAAGAAAGTTGAAAGAAATGGAAGAGAATAGAAATAATCTTGGAAAAGGAGCCCTTGAGGTTTATAAAAAATTGAATAAGAAACAATTAGAATTAGTTTCTTTATATAGAAAAGTTTTATCTTTAAGAACCGATAGAGCGGATGCGGTTGCGCAGGCCGCATCGTTAACTTATTCATTATTTGATTCTTTAGCCAATGAATTAAATTTGAAACGAGAAGAATTAATGCGTTTTTCCTTTGATGAAATTATGGAAATGTATAAAACAGAAAAAATTTTGGATTCTAAAAAGAGGTTAAAATATCACGCAGTGTCGTTAAATGAAAAAATTAAAGTTTTTTGGGGAAATTATGGTGAAGAGGAGAAAAAAATTAATAAAAAAGAGATTAGAGGTGTCGTAGCATGCAAGGGTTATGCTCGAGGACAAGTAAAAGTAATAATAGACATTCCAGATTTAATTAAAGTTAAAACAGGAGATATTTTAGTTTCTTCTTATACTAATCCTAATATGGTTCCGGCCATGGAAAGAGCCGTAGCTATTATAACCAATATCGGGGGCCTTACTTCTCATGCCGCTATAGTTGCTCGTGAAATGAATAAGCCCTGTATAATCGGCACTAAGATTGCTACTCAAGTATTCAAAGACGGAGACCTCGTTGAAGTTGATGCGAATAAAGGGGTGGTGAGAAAATTAAAATAAGCATTTGAAAATAATCGAAGGCCGGCACGCGCATCCATTTTAAGGATTGCATGCCGGCCTTCTGCGTAGTCTCAGTCCAAGAACTTCGGCGCCACATGGTCGAGGAGTTGGAACTGGCCGTCCTTGTGGGAAAAGAACAGCGCTTCCAACTCGGCCATTACGCCGGGGATGCCGAGAGCGGCGTTCATTGGCGGCGAGTTGCCGCAATAGACGATAACGCCGTTTGGTTCCCTATCCAGAGCTGTTTTCAGTCCCTCCCGAATACGTGCATGGTTCGCCTCTGGCGTCTCGCCAAGACGCTTGACGCCGTATTTTTTCCAGTCCAGCGCGAAGGCTTCATTACTGGTGATCCCCAGCTTTGTGGCGAGGCGAGCACATGTTTCTACGTCTTTGTCATGGGGCCCCAAATAGGGGATGTCCAATGATGGCGGTGTGCTGATGCACCTTTCGGGGTCTCGGAAGAACGGAACGAGACGCACTAAGGTGGTGATGTTCCTTCGCGTGTTGGCGGCCAAGAATTTAAACAGCCTCTTCATTGTGAGATCTTGTATGACGACTTGTGTCGCCAACATCATCCGGAACACCTGATCCTCGCCGCGGGACGAAAGCCCACCACGCGGCGTGCTATCCGCCTTGTTCGCGTGGCGAATGGCGATTAGTGCCAGTCGCGGGTCTTTGCAGAACTGCCCCCATACCTCACTCACCAACCGTTCATTCTTCAGAATCATTGCCCTCCCCCTTTCCGTCAGCGATCCGTCACCGACGGGTTTTTGTGTCTGCTCCTAGTTGTGTTACCACAACACTATTAAAGACCGAACCAGAACCGAATATCTTGGAGGGTATTATAAAATAAGCATTATGTCAATGTTGGGGCAATTACCTTATTTATCTCGCACTTTCCAGAATGCCCCATGGTGAAGGTGCTGGATTAATTAATTCAATGAAGTTTAGAGTTTTTTGATTGTTCCTTTGTTCGCATCCACGTGAACCAAATCGCCGTTTTTTAATAATCTGGTAACATCTTTTATTCCGATAACGCACGGAATCTTCATTTCTCTTGAGACGATGGCCGCATGAACCGTCACTCCGCCTTCGGCGGCGACGATGGCCGCCACCCTGTGTAAATATGAGGCAAAGGCCGGATTGGTATTGTTTACAACCAGCACTTCTCCTTTTTTAAAAGATTTCATCTCATCCCATTTATAAATAACTCTAACTCTCCCCGTGGCTGTTCCCGAAGACGCTGGCCGGCCAGTAAATTTTTTCAATTTTGATGAAGAGCGATTTATCAAGAATTGATTCTCAAATTTTTTTGCCTCTTTTCCATATAGAACTTTTATTGTTGAGCCAGAAAGGCATACTACATAATCTCCCCTTAGCCTTTTTTCTATCAGCTTTAAGTTTACTTTCTTTTTATTGAGGAAGATATCTTTGAATTCTTCTACAGTTAAGCTTTTTATTTGCGAGCGATGTAGGCCGCTTCTTTTCTCAAGCTCGTCAAAAATTTTGTCGCTATGATAATAAACTTCGCCAAGAACTCCGCGGATAAAATCTTTAAGCGTTGCGGATTCGCGAAGAATGTTTGCACACGAAGTAGTTTTTTTGTTCGGCTTGTATTTTTTGAGCAGTTGTTTTCTTAAGTGTTCATTGTGCTTCAATATATTCGCGAGGTGGATTAATTTATTTTTTTGTTCAGCTTGGGTTGTCCTAGCCAATCTTTTTTTGAAGTCACTCATAGTAAGCGCCGGCTCTTCCATGTAGCTTCGGCCCACCCAAGCATAATCATGCAAATGTCGCCTTAAAAATTTGGCTAGCCCCCCTTTTTTTGCCTTTAAAATACCCTCCCAGAATGTTCTCTCTTCTTTGGCTAAATAACTTTCTTCAGACGATGAGGTTAAGGCAGTAATTGCTGATCCAATATCATTCACTTTTTGCTTTTGCAATTCATGCCTTAAAATTTGCATGCCATAACGATCAATAAGGCGCGCATAAGCATTGCCTTCCCCTTGATAGTTTTTATAAAACTCAATGTAAAGTTTATACGCCCTAAATAGATCTTCATCAGTAGTCTTTCGGTCAGAAAAGCCGTCAAAAAAAGCGATCAAATCATTTCTTTTTTGTTCAAAATTTCTCTTTATTGAGTTTAAAAAGTCTGGGTGTTTCAAGGTGTATTCCCATAGTCGCCCTTGGGCGGTAATATCTTTTTCTTCATAATAAAATTTACTGTCGCTATTTCTTGTCAGCCAAACAAGATCAGAAGGAAATTTGTTTCTTTTCCATCCTATGGTCGCATAATAAGTTTGAAAAAAATAGAGAGGCCGCTCGCCAATAAGAACTAACTTATGTTTTGCCATATTAATGATTGTTAATTATCATAGGAATTATTTACAGCCAATGCTATAATGCTACCATACTTTGTCTTACATTACATTATGCCAATACCCGCCATCGTTCAAAAGAAAGTTAAGGGAACGACTTGGTATCATCAGCGATTTGATGGCGCTCCGTTGTATATGGTACCTGTCTGTGAGGCCGAGGTGATGCGGGAGGCTCGGAAACCGGCCGGTACTGAGGCTGACGTCCGGGTTGGCTTTTTTACTGACGGAAAGGCGGATTGGTACTTGGACATGCGCGATGTTCGCCGTGGTGCGCGTATAGTAGTTGAGCGAGCCAAACACGATGCCTCAATAAGCACTAAGCTCCTAAGAGCATGGCGAGATGATGAGCATGCTTTTCAGAAATTTTTTGATAATTTTTCAAAAGTGCGACTAAAAATGTTATCAGATTCGAAACTCCTGTCGTTAGCCGAACGATGGCATACACTCTTCGTACGGCGCGTTACATCGTCAGCGATAATTGATCACTTTGCCCTAGGCACAGATATGCTTATTGCAAAAATGTTGCGGGCCGAGCTTGGCGGCACTGATAAGGAATCAGATTTTACCAAAATTTTCAGCACGGTCACCGCGCCAGCTCATCAGTCATTTATTAATAAGGCCGAAATGGAGTTATTAAAAATTGCTATTAAATTACCATCGTCATCAAAGCAACTGGCTAAATACCAACAGCGGTATTTTTGGCTACATAATAATTATTTTCGCGCCCAAGAATTGAGCAAAAAATTTTTTCAGAGAGAAATTGAACGTTGGCAAAATTCCGGAGCAAATTTACTGGCAAAATACAAGCAACTGCGGGACATGCCAGCGAATAACGTCAGAAAGAAAATACAGTTATTGAAAAAACATAAACTCTCTCGCCATTTGCGAACATTGCTCAAAATCTCCGAAGATTTTACTTGGTGGCAAGATGAACGCAAGCGTTCCACTTTTTTAAATATTCATCTTGGTTCAAAGATACTCGGAGAAATGGCGCGCCGTCGGAAATACAATCCAGAATTGATGAAGTATTTGATGCCGTTTGAAATAAAATTAATGTTTCTTAAGGGATCGCCATCCGTAGAAGATTTGCGAAAGCGTCAGCGCGGTTGCGTAATGGTTGTTTGGCGCGGCGGTTATTGTGTTGCCATTGGTCGCGATATTGATAGATTGCGGCATTTAATGTTCACTGCTAAAACTCGTGATGCGGTGAGAGATGTGCGCGGTTTATCAGCTTCAGTTGGCAAAGCAGTCGGTCGCGTGAAGATTGTTGGATCAGTAAAAGAAATCAACAAGGTCAATAAGGGCGACATTCTCGTCGCTGTCATGACTCGTCCGGATTACATAATAGGCATCAAAAAGGCGGCCGCCATTGTAACAAATGAGGGTGGAATAACCTGTCATGCCGCCATTGTCAGCCGTGAACTCGGCATCCCGTGTATCATTGGCACAAAAATTGCCACCGAAGTTTTTAAAGATGGCGACCTCGTGGAAGTAAATGCCAATCATGGGGTGGTGAAAAAAATAAGTGTTCATAAATGATTTATGTTTAAGTATCGTCGTATTCCAGAAAATCCGAGCAGTGTTGATGCTAATCGAAACGATGAAGTGCAAGAACTAGGAGAGTCGGGAAAAGAAAAAGAACTTGGAGAACGAACATGCATAACTTTGCATTTTTTTCGTCATGGCAAGAAGGGCAAGAAGGAGGTGGGAGCCCCCGATGAGCCGGTCGAACTGACTGAACAGGGTCGAGCTGAAGCATTGGCTACGGGACGTGAACATCCAGCTAACACCGAAGTGGCTTGGGCTGCCGGGAGCCCTCGTATTAGGAGCGCTCACACCGCACTTTTGCGATTAATTGGCGCAAGGCAAGACATCGCAGAGAAGATTAAAGATATGTCTTACGCTGATGCTAAGAAAGAAATTAAAAAGATGCTTAAGGCGGGTGAGAAAGTTGCTACATTGCCAGAACTTAATTTTGTTACCGATGGAACCCCAGAATTTTCCAATGCTTTTGAGCATGCCTATGAGACCGGTCATGCGCTAGAGTTCATGGCGTTAGAAAGCGATGATTTAGTAGCTAAACAAAAAGATATGGCCAGTCTTTCTTATTCAAGAATAGCGGCCAATTTTGCTTCACTGATAGCTAGAGAGATGGTGGTTGGTAATAATTTTAATAAATTAGTTTCGAGCAATCGCGATAAATACATAGAGTACAATAATGCGCTGGAACGTTATTTCGGCACTCACCACACAGTGCCGGAAAGTTTCTACCTTAAGGCCTTGGAAAAAATAACTGGCCAGCGACCAACTCCTGAATTTATGAAAACGTACTTCTCTGATCAAACGGGCAAGGTGAACGGGTTTGACACTCAAGAAGGGTTTACTATTGATATAGTTAATCAAGGTGCAACACAGCAGTTAATTTTACGAGGGTCGCGAGGCATTCCTGATATTACATTAACCCCCAAAATTCTTGCGGAAATTATTGGAGACGCGGAAAGATTGGATGCAAATATTGAAAACCATGAATAGCGTGGACAGTACAAAGGGAACAATAGTAGGGGAAGTCGCTCAATTTTTACTTTCCAATTCTATGGAATTGGAAAGTAAATAAATTAGTAGAAAATTTTATACTATGGCTCAAACTCTTTACCTTTGGGATCTTGCCAATACTTTATTTCCCGAGCGCTGGGATAGCGAGCGAAGCGGCGTGCCGAGTTACGACGCATATGTAGAGGCGCTGGGATATGATTTGGAAACCATTACCCCACATGATTACGAATGGGCATATGAGCGGCCATACAAAGATGGATTGTTTGTTTTGAGTATTGCAGATGGATTCCGTGAGGTGTTGACATGGACCAAAAATAATGCAGTTTTTACTACAGGTAATCGGGAGCAGGTTGATTGGCGGGCAGAACAGTTACATAAAAAATACGATTTTGATATACGCGATTATATTAAAGAGATTTGTAGTACGTTTGATTTCGGCAACACCAACCGTAAGACCAAAGATATGCTTGAAAATATTTTGGATAAGAAATATCGCGAGGGGTTCAGAGTAGCGGTTTATACCGATGACAATCTTGGCAACTGCGAATTTTTCATAGCCGCGGCCACAGATTTTGCTCGCCTGACGCCCGATTTTCACTTTCGTATCTATCGTATGATGAATGACAACAAAGGATTACGACCAAAAGATGGTTACTGTGAAATCGGCACCTTGTACGATTTACAGAAAAATGAGCAAAAGATATTGAATTAACTAGCCTCAAAATAGATTCAGTGCCATGAAAAAAAATAAACTTCATAATTTTATAGTTTGGGAGCGTCCTTGTTATCCGGGCTTAATTCATATGGCCGCGGAGTCTCTAGTTTTACCTCAAAAAAAGGAATGGGGTAGGCCATGGGCAAAATCGTATGGTTTTTGGAGCAGAGGTATGGTCAGATTTGCTTGGCCCAAAAAAGAGTTTTTAGCAAATGCCGTCTATATTGCCAAAAAATCATTGAACGACGCTTATTTTAATCGCAAATTAAAAATCTATTATAAACTGAACGCGGTACTTAAAAAGTGAAAGGTCAAAATCGCCAGAACAAAACTTAGCAATTTGTCAGATCAACAATTCCCCCAACTCGTAGCCACATTTAATAAAATCTATTTAGATTGGTGGGGGTTTACACAAGTCGCTGAACCGGCCGCTGCTGGTCTCGAGCTGTTGCTCAAAAGAAAAGTTAAACTCACCCAAGAAGAGCTAAGTGTTTTAACTGCGCCAACAAAAAAGTCATATACTCTAGAAGTAGAGGAAGAAATATTCAGGCTGGCGCTTTTATATAAAAAAAATAAGTCTATACCAAAGTCACAATTAGTAAAACTTGTTCACCGATATTTCTGGCTTAATAATGGATACGCGCATACCTACGTTCTCGATGGTAAATATTTTCGGAAACAAATCATTGAAGTTGCCTCAAAAATGTCTGTGAAGCAGATTATTGAAGGCCTGAAGGCGAATGTATTGAGATTAGAGTCAGCCCAAAATAATGTTTATCGTCTATCAAAACAACTTTCTTTGTCAAAAGAAGAATTTAAAATTGTAAAAAGAATTGCTTGGTTTGCTGACTTTCAAGATAAGCGTAAGGCAATCTCTTTGGAGGCAAATTATTACATTGATTTATTTATTAAGGAGCTCGCTAGGCGTACGGGTATATCGTATAACCTTGTTAGATACGCTATACCTCTTGAATATTCCAATCTTTTGCATGGAAAATTTTCTATAACACATCTAAGAGCACGGCAGTATTATTTTGCCATGATAATTGATGAAAACGGAATTAGATTATTTGAAGGGAATGCGGCGCGCCGTATGGAAAAAAAATTGTTGGGGGAAATATCTGACGAAGTAGTGCGCGAGATTGAGGGTATGCGCGCCATGGGCGGAAGAATTATTGGTAATGCACGTGTAATATTGAAGACTAAAGATGTATATTTAATGAAACGCGGAGAGATTTTGGTGACCACTATGACTTCTCCTGATTTTATTTCAGCCATGAAAAAAGCAAAGGCTCTGGTGACTGACGAGGGCGGCCTCACCTGTCATGCGGCGATTATTAGCCGCGAGCTAAACATCCCTTGCGTTGTGGGAACAAAAATAGCTACAAGAACATTAAAAACAGGCGACAAAATCGAAGTGGACGCGAATCATGGTTTGGTGCGGATAATCAAATAAGTGATGAGGGCGGGTCAGTTACCATGTGGTAACCCCCGCCCTCTTGACATCTTTGCGCCGTGCGAGATTAGTCACTCGCGTTTCGTTTCTGTTGAGGGAACCCCTTCCTCAATTCACTGATGTCCGATTTGTGTCGGTCTGGCGAGCTTGCGGAGAAGGTCGTGGGGGTCGTCATTTCTCCCAGACGAAACAAGGGGCGTATTGTGGGGGGACTCCATTTTGTCGGCGCGCCCTCAAAACTTTTCCAAGCCTTCTCTGTCATAGTGGGCATCCTTTCCCAGCTATCATCGTTGATACAAATTTTACAATGAAATATGATATAATTCAATTAATAGTTTGCCACAATACGAGATAAATCCTCAGCACAATCTGTTTGATATACAAAGTAATGAGGATTTATTAAACTTTTCTTACTAAAAGTATTATGTGATCAGAGTTCTAATGTACTGACACAGCTACTAAACACTTTCTCGTCAGTCGGACTATCATTTAAACTTTGTTACCAAATCTATATCTCCTTGACTTGGCTCCTCGGTGGCCTCAAACGTCCTGGCTATAGCTTCTCTTACTTTTTCGACCGGCATGTCTTCTCCCCACCCGATCGCAACTTTCGGGTGAAGTATTGTACTTTTTATATAATATCCTTGTCTGGCGGACAATTGTAAGTCGTAAGAAAATTCAACAACAAACTCCGGGTCTAAGCCCATTTCTTTTGCCTTATAAAAATGATCAGCTTCGTGCTTTGTTGTTTCTAGCGCCCGTTGATCATTAACGCCCGCTAGTGTTAAGATATGCTGAAAATCGGTTACGTTCTTTAGACGTATAGCTGGTGCTTTTTTTTCAACATCGCGAATCACATCGTTGAGTTGCTCAATAGATTTTTTTTTGTTTATGAAGTCCAGCAAGGCGTGCTCACGCTTTTGCCATAGCGCTTGCAACTTTTTGGTTTCTAGAGACCCCTCAAGTGCTTGGGCGAGAAGTTCCTTTAAATGCTCCGTTTTTGCTTCTGAAGAAATCTCCCCAGACTCTTTTCGCATACCTTTCAGAATAAACAAATAATAATTTGTATTGTTGATATTTTACCATTTAATAAAGGATACGCAAGTACGTTGCTTGTCCTTCATTCTTCGTACATGGTGTTTATGGTGTAGCCGTGGTGAGGTCATGTGTGAAGAGTTAGGTATCAACGTACCCATGAAATTGTATCACATGGTTTCCGTGCCGGGCACGAAGACAAGGAGCGTCATGGTCTGCCGGTATATTTGGTATGTCTAGCGGTCCATTTTGCCTTGATTCCTCGGGAGTATCTAATCTTAAGGTGTTTGACTTATCGCGAGCTTGGAAGTAATATAAAAATAGAAAAATGAAAATAATCGCCTTGTTAATTCAAGAATTTTCGGCGTATAAAAAATTTGAAGAATGTTAGTAATTTTTAATCTATTTAATTAACATATGTCCAGTGCCGTTGCATTTTCGGGGAAATGGAGAATTAAGCCATCGGGCCAGTTGCCAATTTTCCTGCGCTTTGTCATCAACTCTTCATTCACCAAAGAGAATGCCAGTAAGTCAGGAATTCGCAACACGCTTCCAAATCGTACATACCTCAATCATATGATGTATTGGCCGGCGGTAGAATATAATAAATTTGAACGAGAGATAATAAATCACATGAAACGAGATGACGGCTGGTATGAAAAATTTTATCAGCAACAGCTAAAAATATCAGAGAAGCTTTATGCTAAAGGGCCAGAATTAAAACGAATTAACTGGCGGTTCAAGAGTAATACGCAAATTGAACGAGTGTTGGTTGCGTTACTAGCAGAATATAGGATTTGTTTATGTGCGTGGTACACGCAGTATCCGCTCGATCAGTATTTTGAAGATACCCTTGAAAAGAATCTAATAAAACGACTCCCAGCCGACGATCCTAATTTTCGTAAATACGTTCTTACCTTTACTGACCCACATACCGAAACTAATGTGGCCGAAGAACGCTGGCTGTTAGTAAAAATGGCCAGAGAATTTTTTCAGAATAAAGAAAAACTTTCGCGATTGTCGCCACATGGACGTGCAAAAATCGAAAAACATCTTGATAAATTTGCTTACATTCAACGCGGCTTAGCAACTAGTAAGCCTTATTCTTTTAACGATATCATTAATCGTTTTAAAGAAATTCAATCGCAAGTCCGCAATGGAGCCGATATTAATGACATTGTCTATCAGGCATCGCAGAAAAAAATCAACGATGATTTTTGTTGGGCCTTGCGTCAGGTTAAGCCTGACAAGAAATTCCGTCGCGTTATTGATCTGGCTCGTAACAATAGCTATTTACGCAACCGCCGTGTTGAAGCATGGTTT
Organism: Candidatus Uhrbacteria bacterium RIFCSPLOWO2_01_FULL_47_25; assembly: GCA_001791325.1. Lineage (GTDB taxonomy): Bacteria > Patescibacteriota > Patescibacteriia > GWA2-46-9 > GWA2-46-9 > GWA2-46-9. The sequence continues at coordinate 27,527 of MGEK01000011.1, forward strand.
AATGCGGATTACGGAGCAAGTTTTATCTATGCCGAAGTAGCCCGTCGTGCTCGTTTTAACCCAAATTGGATAATGGAAGTCTCTGTGCCGGAGATGCTTGGGGCGCTACATGGTCAGCCGTTGCCAGCAAAAACTGAAATGCAAAAGCGTTTCAAAAATTACGCCATGGTAGTGCGAAAGGGTGAAACCACACTCATAACTGATCCGAAAAAAATCAAAATGTTTGAACATGCTTATTTTGTTGATGTAGCTCATGCCGATGAGATACAAGGTTCTATGGCATGTCTTGGGGGAATTATTAGGGGCAGGGCGAAAGTATGCCTTGATAAAAATGAAATCAGAAAAGTTAAACGTGGAGATATTTTAGTAGCCCAGTATACTACGCCTGATTTCGTTCCGGCCATGGAAAAAGCGGCGGCAATTGTTGCTGATCAAGGAGGCCTTTCATCGCACGCCGCCATAGTTTCTCGAGAGCTTGGCGTGCCATGCGTTATTGCCACACAAAACGGCACACGTATTATTCACGACAATGACTTGCTTGAAGTGGACGCGCGCAAAGGGGCTGTCAGGATTCTTAAGCGAGCGCGCAAAAAATAATGACCAAGGCCATTTTTTTTGACACGGGGGGCGTTCTCCTTAAAGAGGGGCTTGCTCAGTCGATTCGAGAGTACGAGAGACGTTTTGGAGTTCCCGAAGGATTACTTTATGCGTCAGCGCACGACCGTCCGTATTGGAGAGAGTTTACGCTTGGCAATATCACCGAAGATGAATACTGGAGACAGTTATCGCAAGACTTCGGTCAAGAAGTGAAACTTGAAGACTGGCACGACATAGTTCGCAAGAGTTTTTCGCCAAATTTACCGTTACTTGATTTTATCAAAACATTACAAGGTCAGTTTATTTTGGGTGTTATTTCTAATCATCCCAAAGAATGGTTTGATTACTATTGGGATACCTACAAATGGGGTGATCTATTTACAGTAAAAGCAATATCTGGCTATGTGCATATTAGAAAACCTGATCCCAAAATTTTTCAGTATGCCCTAAGACAAGCTGGCGTCAATGGGGAAGAGGCAATTTATGTTGATGATCGTCCGGAGCGCGTTGAAGGCGCAGAAACCTTAGGCATTCGTGTTATTATGTATCAAGATGTCGAACACTTAAAAGCAAATTTTATTCATTAGCACCAATTTTATGAGCGAACAAAGATACAGTCCGGAGGATGAACGTCAATTTATCGCGACAACGTATATCGATCTCACGCGACACGGTAGTCGGTTTGGTGGGCCGATGGATGTCATGTTTCCCGACGGCACAAAGTTGACCGTCGACGATGGTACTGACTTAACCCCTCGGGGAAAAGAGGGGGCAAAGGAATTCGGTGTTTCGGGGTATCCATCAGACGTTACATTGATACATCCGCGTGGAGGCGATGAACCGCGGCATGGCGAGACCGGAGACGATATGATGAGCAGAAGCGAAAAAATTGGTCTTGCACGAGCAGGATTAGAAGTTGGTCCTGCAGCAGTGCGTAGCAAAGAGGGTAGGGTGAAAGGATCCCGTCGGGGTAAGGGCACAGATTACAAGAGTGCAGGAGTGAGCGATGCATTAAAAGGAGCAAAGCAGCTTATCAATAAAACACTAAACGATCTCGTTACTGCGGCGAGCCAGAGCGATCCATTGTTTGAAGAAAGGTTCAAATCTAATCCCGAACTTAGAGCACAATATCGCGAACAGGCGCAGAATGCTGGACTTAGAGCAGCCATGAATAAAGAAGAGGTAATGGAACTACTAGCCGAAAATGAAGCATATGAGCTTATACATGCAATTGAATTGTCTCGTCGGGGTGTAAAAGGTGGCGAGGCGAAAGCGATTCCAATTGTTGGTAGTGGTTTGTTTGCCGAGTCTCTATACAAAAAAGCTATGGTCATTGAAGATGAAAAAACGGGCGAGAGGAAAGTTGGTTTTGATGATGTGGACGAAATTGGGGGTTTCACGAAACAAGCTACGGCTTTTCGGATCAAGTTAGAAAGGAATACAAGGTTGGGTGATGCGCGGCAGCTTGAAGATTTTTTGAAAGATACAAAAGTTGAATTTTCGTTCACCGATCCAGAACGAGCGAATCTACCGCAACTTAAAGATAAGAAAGTATATTTGGATTGGAATTTAGTCAGAGAACTTGCCGACAAAGCAGAAAAAAGATTATCAACCAAAACTGAATAGTAATTTAATGATAAAATTGCCAATTGACCCTCGCCGCGAACTTTGGCGCTGGGGGCCAATCAAGTTAAAAGTTCTCTACATGGCCTACTTTATGGAGGACATTTGGCACGGCGTTCCCAAGTGCTACCAGTGGCCATGGCCGCCGATTATTTTCATTTTCAACAGGGGGTATGGCGTCGGGATGATGGACTATCGAGCGCTCAAAGCGGTTGGCGATAAATATTTTCGGCGGTATTTTTTGAATCCCAAAAATTTTGCGCGTCACTGGGTGCGCTACGAGAGTTGGATCAGCGATTATGAATCGTTTGCCGATCAAGTGAACGCACTGAAATTGCGGGAGTTGAGTAACCAGGCGCTCGCCAAACTTTACCACGAATTCCGTCAGTTAAATTATGATTTTTGGTTGATTGTACACGTGCCAGAGATGGCTAACTGGGGAGGAGAAGCAATGTTGCTTCGTGCGCTTCGTCAGATTGATCCCTTGCGGGCGGAAACACACCTTGAGGTGCTCGCGGCGCCGACAAAGCCGTCGTTTTTCCAAGAGGAAGAAATGGAGTTGTTGCGGCTTGCCGCTAAAACCACACGCGCTAATCTGCCAGAAGCCTTGCGTGAACATGCTCGTCGGTACGCGTGGATTCTCAACAGTTATGCTGGCAATCGGCGTCTTGGTCCGACATACTTTCTCGTCAAACTCCGAGAGCTCACCCGCGAGCGATCAGCGGCTCGGGTGCTGCAGAGTATTAAAATACGACTCAACGCCATCGCATATAGAAAACGAGCGCTCGCACGACAATTACGCATTAGCCCCCAAGTCAGACGCATGGCCGAGATGCTCGGCGAGGCTGTGTTTTGGCATGACGACCGCAAAGGATACATTTGGCGGCTTCAACACACAGGCGATCCAATCCTGCGTGAGATTGCCCGTCGGCAGGGGTGGAATTTTGAGGAACTATTGTGGTGTTTGCCCGAGGAAGTTGCGCGTTTGGCCTTGGGTCATTCTCTTAACAAGAAAGACGTACTGCGTCGTCGAGGCGATTACGTGATGATTTATGGTCAAAGAATTGGTCGTGAGCACTATGGGGCGGCAGCGAAAAAAATTTGCGCTATGTATAAGACAAAGACAACTGGTCAGCAAGAGGTGAAAGGTCTTGTGGTCAGCCGCTCTTTGAAGCTGGTTCGTGGAACCGTCCGCCTAGTTCGCGACCCATTGCGCGAGGTGGGCAAAATGTGGAAAGGAGATATTCTCGTCGCCGCCATGACTTCACCCGAGTATATTGTAGTCATGCGTAAAGCCGCGGCCATTGTCACCGATCATGGCGGCATGACCTCGCACGCGGCTGTTGTGTCTCGCGAACTCGGAGTTCCCTGCATTGTGAATACAAAACATGCCACTAGCGTTTTTAAAGACGGTGATCTTGTTGAAGTTGACACAAAGAATAGCATTGTCCGTAAACTGTCATGAAATTTATCAAATCGGAGTTGGCAAAGCAAAAGTGGTATCGTCAAGGAGCGGCCGTGAAGTTTTGGTACATCTCAGTGCCATGGAGTGCTTCCCACTCCATGACCGCGCATGGGAGGCCGATTAAGCTGCGACAAAAGTTCATCGGATACGTAGCGAAGGATTTTGTCACGCTTTTTCTAGCCCATATGAACGCCGAAGAAATCGCGCGTTGGCATCTTGCGCGGCAACGGCGCGATCTCAACACGATGGCCCGACAGCATCGCGCCTGGCAGAAAAAGTTTATGGCTTTCCGCGATGCAGTTATTGGTGGTCAGTTGACGCAAGGACTGCGGCGGTTATCTGATGGGGAGCTCCTGCGTCGTTTTCGTACGTACGCGACCTCCTACCACTCATTGTGGCGAGAGGCAATTTTTCATGACTCATTTGATCTCATGGGAGAGAGATTTTTGGAAACCGCTCTCCGTGATTTCGGTCTCACGTTGACATCCGATGAGCTTGAGATGCTTACCACGAACGACGAGGCCATGCCGATCCAGATTGAACGCATAGCGCTGGCGAGGTTAGCGTCGGGCGCGAAGCCCCATCCGGCCCTTCGTCGCTTAATTAAGCGACGTGCCTTCGCTGTCATTGGTCGTGAATTTCTTCGATTTGCGCAGGAGCTTCATCGCCACTCACAGCGCTACTTCTGGATCCATAATGACTATGCGCATGTTAAACGGTTGAATGAAAAGTTTTTCCTCAACGCGGTACGAGAATTGATTGGGCAGCCCAAAAAATTACAGACGGACCGGCAGTTATTACGAACGATTGCGCGCAATACTCGTCGGAAGAAAGCACTGGAGAAACGACTTAAACTACCCCATGAGGTACTCGCCGTCACCCGGCTTCTGTCCGTTGTTGGCCAGTGGAGGGATGAGCGGAAAGCCATGAACCAGCTTGGCGACGAACTCATGCGCCGCTACGCTATCGAGTTTAGTCGTCGCAGTACTATTCCACTTGCCGACGTCGAGTATGCGTCGTGGTGGGATGCGTGGAAATTGCTTCGTCCGAGCGCTGATTTGCGTCGCCAATTACGAGAGCGACGTCGAGGTGCCTTCTATGCCTTCAGCGGACCCTTTATCCTTCGCGTTGTTACCGGCCGACGCAGTGAGCAACTACTCGCCTTCATGAATTCACTCATTATGCATACCGATTTGGCCGGTCGAACCGCTTACCCCGGCACGGCCCGCGGCGTAGCTCGGCTCATGCTGGGGCAGAAAGACTTCAAGCGATTCCATCGTGGTGACGTACTCATTGCCCCAAACACCCGGC
>MGEK01000012.1 GCA_001791325.1 Candidatus Uhrbacteria bacterium RIFCSPLOWO2_01_FULL_47_25
CGCCTTAAAAGCCTTAGGCGCGCCAAGGTGCGGCGTACCCACAAAAATTAACTTATCAATTTTGGAATGCTGATTATCAAGAATGTATTGCTTTGCTACCAACCCGCCCATACTGTGGGCCATGATATTCACCTTGTCGCTGAACGTTTGGCTAAGCACTGTGTCAATCTTTTCTTTCAACCTCACGCTATTCCCCTGAATATCAAGCCGCCAATCATAAGGAAAAACAAACAGGTCCGTGCCCTCCGAATACCCATTTAATTGCAACTCATCAATCAAGCCGCCAAAATAATCATAAAGTGAAACATCAACAACCGAAACCTTTCTAATAACGTCTCCTATTGCCACGCCCGCATCAGCTGGCGTACCATCTTCATTCATGGCCAAAGGATCCATAAATTCGTCACCAATATCGGTTAATAAACGCCCCAGATTCAACCACAAAGTATCCTCGCCCTTTTTCATTTCCGTGCCCAAAATCCCAGGCACTAAAATAACCGGCACGTTGCGCACTTCAAAAAATGATTGCGAATCCGCCGGCAGAAGAGCAGTGGTAGTGGTATCGCTCACCGCAAAATGAAAATAATGGTAGCCCTTGCTAAAAGTACTCAACGAGGGAGTAAAGATGAACGTTTCACCATTGGCGTAATCTCCATCTTCGCCGCTGGCCGCGCTCATTGGATAAGACACGCCGTCAACCTCCACTCTAATCCATAAAGGAGCGTCACCGTCAGCATCAGTATAGACCACCTTAAAAACCGGCGAAGCGTTCATAAAACTAATCGCCGGATCAACACCGTCATAATAATAACCGGCCTCTGACGGATAGCTTAATTCAGGCGGATGATTCACGACCTTGCCGATCCAAGGATCATACAAAACATTGCCGCTAATACGCTCCCCTACTCCTTCGGGGTTAGAAGCTACGCGCGGCCCGGAATTATGCCCCCACCAATTCTCGCGCGCGTCAACAACGAAATAACCAAAATTCATAAGACCATACTGCGCGTTCCCTTCAAAACGATTGCCGCTTAACACCACCGGCACTTCGCTGTCAAAAGCCAGTCCATCAGCATTGTCTCTAATGATGTTATTCACAATCGTCGGCGCGGTGTCACTAATCACAAAAAGACCAAAACCAGCACTATGGTGCAAGGTTGAATACTCAATCGTCAAATTGCCGGAATAAATTTCCAACATACTAGGATCACGAGCACTGCCGGCCAAACGCACAGACGGCGTATTTTGACCAATGCTCGCCAATGTTACGACAGAGGGCGATAATCGCGATGGCGCAACTTTTCTGCGTATTGACACCGGCACTGGGACACCTTCAAACATATCTCCACCGTATCCCACAATTGTATGTTTTAATCGCATCGTGCTAGCGTAAGCTCCAATTAATCCCCAGTCTCCAGGCGATGCTTCGGTGCTTGAACCGTCGCCATTGGTATCGCCGCCGGCTGTGTCATCAAGCAAGGAAGTAAAAATAATAGGCTCTGTTTCCGTGCCTTCAGCAACCAAAGTGCCGCCCAAAACAACGGACAATCCAGCTATTGGGCCACTGGACTGCGTCGGCTGAAATTTGACCATCACGCCGGGCTCAATAGTAAGGGTGGCAAAAATATCCGTACCACCGTAAGCGGTTGGCACAATATAGGGGCTATTGGCCTTGGTCCAAACAGTGTCGGTAGAAATAATTCTAGGCGCCAATGTTGGACCAGCCGCTTCAACAGCAACCACAATAAAGAAAGTATTAAATGCCAAGGCTGCCAAAAAGCCCAGGGCAGGCACGAGGATCAACCTAAAAATTAGGTTAGCTACCAATCCGATTTTATTCTCCTTCGCCGAATACCCTGTGGCTTGCCGCGGGGATGCTCGGTCTTCGTCCGTCCAGGGCGGCCTTCGGCGGAGTAGGCAAGGCAAAAGGAGAACCCTGCGAAGCCTTGGCGAAGCAGGGTGCAGGGCTTCGGAAGAATAAAAATAAAGATACCTCGCAGCTTGCTGCAGTGAGTACAAATGAGTTTTATTAAACAAAGGCAGAAAATAAATACTAAATTTCTATCTCTCTTTCGCTTCCCGCCGTTTCTGCGTCCACCGATTGGCGCTTACCAAAAGGGGCGAGGCAATAAAAATGGAGCTATAAGTGCCGAATATAATTCCGAGTATTAAAGTCAAAACGAAATATCTTATTGTTTCACCGCCGAATATTAAAGTCGTTATAAGCACCAATAATGTGGCTAAGGAAGTATTGATTGATCTGGCCAGCGTTTCGTTGACACTTTTATTCACCACGATCGCGAACTGCTCGGCTGGTTTTAATAAATTCTCGCGAATGCGGTCAAACACAACTATTGTATCGTGCACGGAAAATCCAAGCACGGTCAATAAAGCGGTAATAAAAAGTGTGTCTATTTCTACGCCCATAAAATGCCCCAGAGCGGCAAATATGCCAACTGGAATAAAGACATCGTGAAACAAAGCCATAACGGCCGCCACGCCATACTGCCATGAAGGCACCGGACGAGATACTTTGCGAAAAGCCCAAGCAATGTAGAGAATGATGGCCAGAAGCACTATGGCTATAGCCCACACCGCTTTCTGCTGAAGCTCAGCGCCAATTGTCGGACCAATGGAGGTAAATCGACTCTCATTCAGATAATCATCGTCCTTGTCTTTCCCCAGCTTTTCTTTTAATGAGGCGAGTAACTGTTGGTGCTCATCTTCGCTTAGAGAGCGCAAACGCAAAGCCATGCCCCTGTCACCGAGCGGCGCAATATTAGCCTTGCCAAGCTGTTCCGGAACTGCTGACTCAACATCTTTAACAACAGGACGATTATCTTTGAATTCAATCTCCACCAATGACCCGCCAGTAAAATCAATGCCTAATTTTAACCCCCACAAAGCCACAACAGCGACACTAATCGCTATCAACGTTCCGGAAATGAAAAACCATAGCTTGCGGTAACCGATGATGTTGTACTGTCTCTCGTTGCTATATTCCATATTCTATATTCTCTATACTAAAATCGACTTACGCCTAACCCCATACAGCCACAATCTAGATTGCTGTCGCTCGCGAATAATCACTCGTAAGAAAGTTCGCGTGACAGTAATGGCCGAGAACATACTGACGACAATGCCGATAGCCAGCGTTAAAGCAAAACCTTTGACAACGCTTGTGCCAAACCACGACAAAATAACGCAAGTAATAAGAGAAGAAACATTGGAATCACGAATTGACGTCCAGGCGCGCTCAAAACCCGCCTGCATAGCTTGCGGCAAAGATTTTCCAAGACGCAACTCTTCTTTTAAACGCTCAAATATCAGGATATTAGCGTCCACCGCCATGCCCAATGATAAAATGAATCCAGCAATGCCGGCTAGAGTCAAAGTGACCGGCCAAAGCTTAAAGATAGCCAAAACAAACGCCGCGTACATTAAAAGAGCTACCACGGCAATTATACCCGGCAGACGGTAATAAAGAATCATAAATATCGCGACAAGTAAGAATCCATAAAGACCGGCCCGCAAACTGCGTTGAATAGCAATCTCGCCCAATGAAGCGCCGACCGTCTGCTGACTGACCAAATTAATAGGCACGGGCAAGGCGCCGGCGTTTAGGCGCTGGGCCAAAAGTTTAGCTTCTTGCACAGTAAATGTTCCAGTAATCACCGCTCGACCGCCGGTTATGGCCTGCTGAACTTTGGGCAAACTAATCGGCTGTTTGTCCAGAAAGATGCCTACCATCTTGTCAACATTGCGACTGGTAATTTCCTCAAATAACTTTGACCCCTCGTCGTTAAATTCCAATGACACTTGCGGCTGTTGTGTCTGCTCGTCAAACACCACGCTCGCCCGCTTCAGCTGTTTGCCGGAAAGAGCCGTGTTTTTCCATTGATCTTCCGGATTTTGCGGCGGCTGAAAATCGCGCTCTGATTTAGCGGCGATTAAAATATGACGCGCCTGAATCTCCAGTTCACCCTTATCGTCTTGACGCTCCTCCAGCTTTTCAATAATATGGTAGCCAAATTGCGTCCTGACCGGCTGCTTCGCGCGCTCCCCTACTTTTAATTCTTCAAATAGCGCCCGATCAAACTCTGGAACAAACATTCCTTTCTTAGCCCAACCAAGATCGCCTCCCGCATCTTTTGAGCCGGGGTCTTCAGAATAGGTCTTAGCTAATTCGGCAAAATCTTCGCCGCGATTAAGACGCTTCAATAAATCTTCAGCCGTCTTTTTTGCCTTCTTTTCACTCTCGACAATTTCTTTCTTTTGCTCATCAGTCAATACGGACACTGTCGGAGCTTCATTTTGTTCCTTAAATTCTAAAAGCGGCGTCTCACCTATCTGTTTAATAGCTTCATTGACGTCTTTGACGCCGGCCAGTTCAACTAAAACCCGCCACTGGTCGCCCGTCTTATCTGTTTGCACCAACGGCTCGGCCACCCCAAAGGCATTCACCCTTCTTTCAATAACGTCCCGCACTCCTTCAAGGGCCGAAACACGATCGCTTAACGGAATTTTTGAGGTATCAGCATCATAAAGCAACTGTGTGCCGCCCACCAAATCAAGTCCAAGCCTAAAAGGCTTTTCCGGATACTCTGGCAGGCGCAATCGTGAGACGGGTTTAAGCCAATTCAAATATGACGGCGCCGGCCAGTCGCTAAGACGGCTTATTTGACCGTTAGCCGCCGAGGCTAACTGATTGTAATAATTAGGATAAACCGATAAGCCGGACAGCAAGGCCAAAATAATCACACTGACAAGAGCCCAGCGCACCCGGCCGCGGGTGGTTTGAAATGTGCCGCGTAACTTCTGCCACAACCAAAGGAAAATCGACCATACGGTCAAAACAAGCCAGCCAATCCACTGCAGCACAAATAAAATAATTTTCCAAACAAATAACATGGGTTTCCTCAAAAATCCAAAAAACCGCGTTAATTTTGTAGCAATTTTTTTAAGTAGTAATTTCAGATAATTTTTAAAATCAAAAAATACCCATTACGGGATTTCCTCCAATGATAGCAGAATTGCCATAAAAAACAAGACTCTAACGAGTCTAGCAATTTAACGCGCTTATGGTCAAGGTGTTGATGATTCCAAGTTGGGCATCACCTGAAATTTTTTGTCACCGCATAATGATACCGGACTAACTCTAAGATCTGTGATTTTTGAAAATAACGGTGGATTAGAGCGAAGGGACTTTAAAAATAAATCAAGGTTGTCATCTGTTCCTTCAATCTCAATTTGCACGCCCTCGGGGTAGTTCGCCACAAAGCCGCCCAAATGACATTTTCCCGCAAGTTTCAAAACATGATAACGAAAACCAACCCCTTTGACCCTCCCGGTCACAAGAATGCGATGTCGGGCAATCTTTAAGTGCCCTTGAATCATGTTACTAGTATAGCACAAAACCGATTCTTTAATCTAATATGGACAACCAAGATCACTTAGCTGACAATAAAATGCCAACGCCATGCAGCTGGAGAGGCAACGGAAACGAAAAAGGGCGGCACCGTCATTAGTGTCGCCCTTCTATGGAATTTTTGCCTCCTTGTCAGGCCGCGAACTGCTTGCAGACTTTGGCCTTGAGATCGCGGTAGAACAGATAAACCGTCCGTCGTTCCTTCGGCAGGGCGCTGTACCTGGCCACCATAGGACCATTGCAGGCGACGGGCTGATAATTGACGTACTCGCGCTCAAGCAGGATTCGTTTTCTCTCGTCCTCTGGCAACGCTTTGAGTTTACGTGTTTCTATCGTCGCGAGCCGACTGGCAAGCCACGACACTCCGACGATGGCCAAGATCATGGCCGCAAACAGTGGATGATCAATGGCCAGCGAAACGATGATGAACACCACAAGCAGAAGAGTCGCGAGCGACGCGAGATTCGCAGCAGTTCCTGGGATAGTATCGCCGACGGTATTGACCAACCAGACCACGGCACCGAAAAGGTAAAGTAAAGCGACGACTGTTATGACAATACCTTCCCCCAACCCCACGACCTGCCAGAACGACAGATGATGCTGGAAGTACGTAGCGACGTACGCGGCGGTTACCACAACCACATGAATAATCGGGATGAAGAGAGTCAAGATAAGTTCCTGATCCCTCCCACTCTTCTTTCTGGTAAAGATGGATCCCTTGTTTCGTCCAGTCCACCAGATATCGTTGTTGCAGAGCACCCAGGGGTGAATGAGCGGCCGCAGGTTCACCCCGCGCTTGCCGTACAGCAGCAGGAACAGAGCAACGACAAACCGCACCATCGTTTTGGCCAGCATATAGAGCAGGACGACCGGCGGTTGAACGATGTAGGCGAGCATCCGACGCCGACGGAACTGGCACTGGTCGCGCGGCGGACGCTCAAACCAGAAGTTCACCCAGAACTGCTCAACCTTCGATGGCGGTGCCGCGAAGAACCCCTCGGCAACATTGACCTCGATCTGCGCCCCCTCGTCGAGAGCACAGATGGCGAACTCGTTGGCTGGGTTATACCGACGGTCGTCCAGGATGTCGAGATCTCCCTCGTCGTCGAGCACGCTCATCTTCGTGAAGTGATGCATCTGCCCATTGATATCGATGGCCCTACCGCCAAAGATACGCTTCTTGAGAACCCTGGCATTCCCTTGCGAGTTCCACACGATCGTAGCGAGGACCTTGTGCTTGCCTGGTTTCTGGAAGTCAATGTATTCCATCATCTGATCAATTGGAACGAGCCGCCGAGCGACCTCGTAGTGCTTGTTGGCTACGACCAGAAGCAGATGGGGATTGAGCGCTCCTTTTGCCTGTAACAGTGCCAACGTGTCCCTTCCTATACACCAGCGCATGGGGATGCTCGCACTGGTGGCCTCCTCGGTGTTTGCCACTAATCTCAACATACGACCTGCCCTCCTTTTCTCCTTGAATGTTTTTTGTGCCAGATCCTCCCCGGCTGGAGACACACCTTGAAATCTCGAACATAAGGCGAGTGTTTAGCCCACAGATGACAAAAATTCTATGCTACATTCTAAGCACTCACCTTATGTTGATTGTCAAAGATCAATGTACCTTGTGCCTTTGTAGCATAGGCCATAGCCTCTGTCAAGCGATGTGCTGCAACCGGAACAACGCGAGGAGCCTTAAGCCCCTCGCGTCTTCATAACATCTTTTTATTCTCCTTCGCCGAATACCCCGCAGCTTGGCCTATTCCACTGAAGTCCCGCCAGGCGGTACGAAGGCTGGATTGTGGGGATGAAGGCGAGGAGAATAACCCTTCCGAAGTCCCGCCGAGCGGGACGAAGGAGGATATTCCACTGCTCTGCGAAGTAGATTCGCTACGTAGCATGAGGGCTACGGAAGAATCCCGCTTGATACCGCGCAGCTCTGCTACGCAGAGCTTCAATTATCTGGCGTTGATTTGTCCTTTGATGTTGAGGGTGAATTGTTTAAGCACTTGGCCGCTTGTGTCTTTAACGCTGACTGTCGCCGCCGTAGATAACGCTTGGGTAACATATTCCTGAAGCTGACAAGTAAAGGAGAGCTGGCCGCCGTCATCATTGACATTGCCGGAAGGAGTTGAGTTTAACCAGCTCTCGCTTGGCGGCGCGCTCGCTTCCCAGCGCGCACCAGAGGGCACGTTTGTGCCGGTCACGCGGAAGGTGCCGATTGATTGCGGGCAAGACGTACTGCCGATGTTATGAACAAACGAGAAGTTTGACTGTGTCACGGCAAATTCCGGATCAGGTGTAGGTGTAGTCTCCGGTTCTTCCTCATCTGGTGGCGGCGCAACGCTTGTGCCTTCCTCTCGGACAACTATGCACAAATTCTTGCCATCAGCGCCAGCCTCGCCGTCGGGCTTACCAGAACCACCTTTGCCGCCCTTGCCCGGACCGCAACCATCTCCGCCATTACCGCCATTACCTCCTTTTTCAATAATCACATTACCCGGCTCTCCATTTGCGGTTTTGCCTGTGCCGGCCTTGCCGGCCGTGGCCGAAGCATTGCCTCCCTTGCCACCATTGCCGCCCGGCTTCACCGCAGTCCCAGTACCGCCCTTGCCACCGTTGCCTGGCCGCGCGGCTGGATTGCCGCCGTTGCCGCCAGTGCAGGAGAATTTACTGCAACTGGCATCACCGCCCTTGCCACCGGTTGCTGTGGACTTGCCTCCATTGCCGCCATTACATTTTGGCCCAGTGCCGTCACCGCCATTGCCGCCAGTGGCATCAGCATCAGCGCCCTTGCCAGCAACCATTTCGTGAATGGTGATGTTGTCACGTCCATTCACCGTACCGGAAATAACGAGCAGTTTTTTGTTGTCGCCTCCTCGGCCGCCGGTGGCTGTGGCATCGCCGCCGTTTCTGCCCGGGCAGCCATTCTCACCAGTCCTGCCATGAGCAATAGCTTTGCCGCCGTTGCCGCCTTTCCCCGGATAAATATCAAAGGAGCCTACAATATCAAACTTATCTCCGGCCACCATCTTAAAGTTTCCGCCGTGTCCGCCATCGCCGCCAGTGGCCCGGCCATGTTCGCAATCTTGAGTTGTTTCGGCTGTGCCGCCATCGCCGCCATTGCCTAAACGCAAAGTGAAATTATTAATAGTGATATTGGCGGCATTGACATTCATCCGCATGGCGTCTTCGCCGCGACCGCCGCGAGCATTGCATCCCTGATTAACATCATCAGTTCCCGGGCGGCCGTCCGGACCAGTCAGATCAAAATTATTTATGGTAACGCCATTTTGGCCAAAATTGAAGTTCAAAATAATGCGCTTAACTCCTTTGGGCGGAGTTGGCACCTTGAGATCGCGAGGCGGAGGTTGCGCCGGATTGCCGACCACCCAGGTGCCGCCAATTTTAGTTGTATTGGGCACAGGCGCGCCAGAAATATCCGTGGCTGGAGCTGGCGCTTGAGCCCGTGCTATTGGTAATATTAAATTGCTAATGTTACCGAGTAAGCTATTCTGACTCTCTGCTGACTGCCTAGACGATGACGCGACTGTTGTTAATGGTAACTTTGAAATGGGTCGGCCGGGTGTGTTTTCAGGAATTTCCTCAAGCGGGGTCAGTGGCCCAAGACGGAATTTGCCCGTGCGATCTTTTTCTATGGCTTCATATAATTTTTCAAAATCCTCCGATGTTTTTGCAAGGTACGACGCGTCTGTTACCATCTGCACGTGGCTATTGGAAATAATAATCGCATCCTCACTGACGTTAAACGATTCTGCCACTATGGCTATGCCGCTACCGTTATCTCCACTAGCAAGCTCCTTTGGGCGATTACATTCCACAAGATCTTCCGCGCTGAAAGTGCCCTTGACGATTAAATTCAGCGGACCATTCTCGCAAACCAAAGAACCCTGAACCAAAAAATCACCATCAACAGTCACGGCGGCTCCGTTCTTAATAACTAGCTTAGTGTCGCTAGGTACTGTATAACCGCCAGCCAGCGCCTGGTCAGCAACAAAAGTTATGGTTTTAGAAGTATCCATCTTGCCCACGTCTCTTTTATTTAAGGAAGGCCAAAATTTAGCCGCTCCTATGACTAGCGCGATCGCCAGCACTATACTTACAATTAAAACTAATTTTTTGTTAAACATATAATGTATAAATATGACCCGTTAAACGGGGCTTAATAATGAGGTTATTATAGAACAGAACAAGAAGCCCCACAACCTTGAGAAAAACACTCCAAAAGAATAGTGGCCAATCACTTAATCGCCACCTTAGTTCGCCATGGCGAACTAAGGTGGAGGATGGCGACAGGACAAGCCTTAACGTCCTTACCGGGTAATGTTCAAGCTACGGAACATAATTGACAGAATGGCAAATACGGAATAAGATAAAGCACTCGTTGACAATTATTTTGAGACGGACGCCCGGGATACCAATGACCAAGCTTGATGCTCCGGGCGTCCATCTCAAAGAAAGACAAATCAGACAAAAGGAGGGAAGGGCCATGATTGGAAATGTGATTTTGATCGCAGAGGTGAAGACCGAGTCGCCGTCCGGCTGGAAGTCAGAACGAAGCTGGGATGATCTGTTCGCCATCGCCAACAAGCACGGCGACATGATTTCAATCCATACCGACCCGCGCTGGGGTGGATCAATAGAGCTTGTCGCGCGAGCCCGCGGCATGACGAGAAAGCTCATCTTGGCAAAAGGCATCCATGCCACAGACGACTTGGTTGCCGAGGCCTTTTATGCAGGAGCTGACTACGTCCTTGTCGTTGGACGTGTCCCTGCCATCCAGCCCCAACACTGTCTTATTGAGCCACACACCGTTGCCGAACTGCGCGAGTTGCCACCAACTACTCTGGCCGTGTGGAACAGCCGCAACCTCCACCTGCTCTACCAGACGGACAACCGAAAGTCGGAGACGTTCGCTCAAGCGCGCTCGGTCTTCCCCGGCTGGCTCTGCCAAGCGAGCAACCTCACGACCATTCAGGACATCAAACCCGGTGCGAACGCGGTACTCGTAGGCACCAAGCTGCTTGAATTCGTTGAGTCAATCAAAAACTTCCAGCCTCGCCATAGTTTGGTCTAAGGGGGACTCCAACCTCAATGGTATAAGCATAACCGCCCGAGACAGTTGCAACTTAACTGTCTCGGGCGGTATCTTATTTATCACTCTATTTGAGGTTGAATAAAATGCTCCTGAAACCATTTGGCTTCAAGCGGACGCCGCACACTGTATGCCTCTGGATTATTCCAATAAGTAGCAAACTGATTAGCCATGTCTTCACTGTTAGCAAAATACAATTGCATTTCAGTGAGCAAATTATTTTTGATAACGGTGCGGTGCGCATATTCGTGAGGAATTGTTTCTGGCCACAACCACTCGTATTTTGAATTTAAAATAATGGTATCCGATGACGTAATATAACATCCGGCAAGACCGTAAGCCATTTTGATGCCGCAATCAGCTTCAATGGAGTCATTCGTAGAAACGATGACTGGCGTATTGGTAAGCTGGAGAGCAAGCAGAATTGGCAAGAGAATCATAAATGGAGTATAAAAAATAAGCTGTTCGCTATTTTTGAAATCAAAGCGAACTGCTGACCCTAGCACAGCAGCAGAAAAAAGTCAAGACTAAAAACGGCTGAATCAACCGCTAGTTAATGGCCTCTTTGGGACATGATTCTATCCCCTGCTGATCACATAACCCCAGCCGTGCAACACGGGAACAAATTTTACACTTACTCTTTTTCTCTTTATACCACCATACTAGTATGGTGGTATTCGAATGGTTGGGTCACCCACGCACCAGAAACTGCCTTGCCACAGGTGAACAGTCGCCCGAGAAAGCAGGGCAAACATGCTACCAGACTGTCCGAGAATTGCCATTTTGGCGATTTTTCAGAAAATTTTTGCCTAACCTTAGCACCGCATTTTCCAAAAAATTGAATTGTCGGACAGTCTGAATTTAATTACAGAACATTTAATATGACTCAAACGTTGACATTTAGGCTCACTGCGATATAGTGTGGTCAAATACTGCCGTAAAGGAGGCCAACCAACCATGGAAGAAAGCAAGGCTCGCGTCTACCTATGTTCTTACGAAAGACTTTATAGACCCACCGCTACATGGAGGGAGCGCCTACTCTTCTGGGTGGGGGCAAAATGGGTACTGTGCGAAATAGAAAATGAACCAATTGTCGCTCCAAACCTGAAAGCGGCAATCAGAACTCTAGACAGCCTTCTGCGCAGTAGAAAAAAGTGGGGTTGGAATACCAGAAGGGTATCCCTGAACGTAGGAGGCAAATGGCTCACTCGCAGCGAGGCAATCATGCGAACCTATTCAAACATAAATGCCATTCTAGAACGCGAGTGAGAAGCGAGGAGGGCACAATTGAAAACTGGGCGTTGGACGTCACCCAGCTTTCGTTTTTTCTGGCACGAAGAATCAATGTCCTTATTCTGATGCTACGCTCTGCCTCAATAAACGACTTGGAGATTAGGCAGATCCTTGATGATTACGGTTAAATCCTGTTCGGAAAACTTATTGCCTGTTAAATTAAAAGTTTTTAATTTTTTCAAA
>MGEK01000013.1 GCA_001791325.1 Candidatus Uhrbacteria bacterium RIFCSPLOWO2_01_FULL_47_25
GGGAATACTTTATATCACACAGAATAATTGGACTGGCGGGGTAATATCAGCAAATCCGTACACTTTGGCAACCAATAGTAACTGGACCAATTACAGCGCGCCATTGAGTTCAGCCCCTGAAGCCACTGACCTTATAACAAGCCCGACCTTGAAACTTAAAGAAACGGGCGGCACTATTACTCATAGTACGACCAATGATTTTTCGTCGCCAGCTAACCATAACAACACTATGGAGATTGGTGAAAATGTAACCCTGGCCCGAAGCGGCGATCCTACAGGTATTATTAACCTTACGACCAATGGCCAAACTGGTAAAAATAGCAGTATAGTTCAAGATCAAAACAGGGGACTTCATGTTATATTTCATGATACATCCGGAACCGGATCAAGGCTCAAATATCGTTTCTCGCCTGATGGTGGACAAACATGGACAGGACCTTATAATATTCCACTGCCTAGTGGGTTGCCAGGAACACCCGCGATCACTGATTATGGCTATTTCAACGATCTGGTCGTTGATACCAAATTCAGTCGTCTCTATGCTATCTTTCGGCTTAATGCTGGCACCGTTGCCAATGGTACAAATTATATAGCACTCATAGTTGCCTCATGTAGTTACGCTACCAATGGGTGTACGTCATGGCAGTCGGCGGTCATAACCAGTGAAGCGCCAACGCTCGCGAATAAATTTAATTATAGATTTAACTATCCCACACTGGCGATTAGTAACAATGGTGGTACTGATCCGCGTTTACATCTTGCCTATTCGCTGAATAGTGGATTTGGCTATCGCAACTGCGCACTTACATCAGTTGCCGCCAGCTGTCTTAGCAGCGGGTGGTCATCCAGCATGGATCCTAGTTGGAATTATATGTATAGTCCGCGAGTGGTCGTTGATCCTCGTGGCGGCCACTATGTTTATGTCATATCATTTCTGGACAGCGCTGGCGAAGACGAAATAGTGTGGAATTCTTGCCCCGGAAGTTCGTCTACAAGCTGTGATACACCGAGCGAATGGGTGTACAACAGAGAACCCATTGGAACAGGTGTGATAGATATTAATTTTAATCCCATCTTTAGTTTGAATCCTTCCAGTCTTGACGCCAATATTGATGACGATGGATATCTGCATTTAGTCGCTTCTGCCAAAGATAGTGCCGATTCATCTTCTTCGAACACATATAGATTATTGTATAGAAAATCAGACGAAGTAGTAGTGGGGGATGGTTCAATAAGCATGACGCAAAAGACGATAACGCAATGGAGACTAAGCATGGTGAGCGTGCTAGACAATAATATTGTCAGGGTTTTTAATCAGAGACTCGGGTCTTTTTATTATCCTTATATTGTTTACAGAAACAACAGCGCGCTTTGGATCGCGTACTATACAGGTTCAGGTAGTGAGAATTCGTGTATCACGACCGACGACGTATTCAGATTGAACTATAAATGTGTTACGATTGAGAGCGGTGGAATAGGCGCTGATGTCACGCTGCTTGATAATACTAATCCAGCCATTGTGCATTTTAATAGTTTAGTTCTTCGCTACTTGTCAACTCCTTATGAGCTTACCGGCACATTCACTTCGCAGGCAATGGACGGAGGGGTTGGCGCGACTTGGAAAAGCCTTACAGTTACCTTAAGTGAAGCGTTGCCAAGCGGGACAACACTTACTGTCAGCGCCAGAACAACTGTAAATAATGTACAGGAAACAAACTCTCTTTATTATTGTACATTAACTCCGACCATTAGTGGAACAACATACACCTTTACTGGTGCAGAGGAAGATAGCTTCTTATTAAAAGCGCGCGCTGATCCAAGTTGTGTTTGGTTGCAGCAAAATCAACAATATTTGTGGTACCAAATTTCAATGACTTCAGACACGCTAAGGACAAAAACGCCGGTGGTGGCGCAAGTTACGGCAGAATACCGGCGGTTTCCAAAGTCAGTCAGCCTTACTTCTTCGCCCTTTCAGATGAGCAACAATACGGCGGATATGCCGGCGGTGAAAGAGATTCGCTGGAAGGAGAAAATACCGTCCGGTAAAAGCGCCCGCGTGAGTCTGCAGGTGCGGACCGCGACATCGTCATCGTCAGCATCATTTGGCAGCGCCTCTTGGTATGGCTCTGGCACGTCGGCTTATAATGCCGTCTCTTATCCTGACGCGTGGACCGCGCCAACCGGCGTGTTTACGACGACCGATTTAAATAATGGCGGGTGTACCCGAACGCTGGCTTCAGATACAAGCGGCAATACGCCGGCCGTGCGCGGCGCTGTAAATTTAGTTTCCTGTAAATTTGACTCGCAAAATCCCGTATTTAAAGACGGCAAGCTTTACGCGCAATACAGGGTTACTTTGGCCGCGCCGGAACAAGATGCCACCTCTGAAATTTCCGAGGTTCAAATCGTTTACGGAATTAACGCCCAGCCATCGGTGACCGTTACGTCGGTTAGCCAAGCGTATTGGGGACCGGTGACCGTCAAATATGATCTTTCCGACTCTGACAATTCATCATTTAATGTCGGCTTATTTTATGATGTTAGGCTGCGGCTTCTATCTAATATCAGTAGTACTGACGGTGTCATTACGGTTGATACGGGCACTCTTAGTCTGGCGGCTCTTGTACCACCGACAGGGGTTATTCAAATTGACGATGAACAGATTAAATATTTTAAAATTAAGGGAAATTCTTTTGTTAAGAACGATGATATTACTCCTAATATAGATTTAGTGAGGGGAGCTACTTGGTGGTTAGATCAGTATGGCGCGCCGAAGAATTCCAATCCCGACAGTCATAGCGCGGGCGCAACAGTATGGATTCGGGCAACGGACGCGCAGATACAAAATGATCCAGATTTTACCAGCCGTTGTAATATAATCGATCCAATACGCGCGAATTTTTGTAAAACCGCTAGAGCGAGTGGCGCGGTAGGAGGAGGGGTTACCAGCGGCACAAACAAAACTATTACTTGGGACAGACCAGCGCTGGATATACCAGGAAGTATTTATATGACAGACAAAAACATAATGGTTTCGGCAAATGACGGGGAGGTGGTGAGGCAGGTGAGGGCGAGGGTGATAACTTCTGATTTCACGATTGACACAAAAAAGCCGCAAATTGACTCAAACGCTCTGGATATTCCTCTTGGCAACGGCGTGTTTTTGGTGAATGGTAAGCTCAAAACAAATACTCGGGATGTAACATTGAGCATTGACCAGCTAGACGTTACGAATGACGGTCCCTTGTCTGATTCATCATGCAACACGGCGCAGTATTGGCCCGGATACGGGAAAAACGCGTGTTATATAATGGTGTTTTGCAACACAGTTGGTAGCGATACGTGCGGCACGCCAAAGGTGCTGGAACTTATACTAAATCAAGGCAATTTGCCCTGGACACCATATCCTTCGTCCGAGCCTTTCGCCACATCAAAATCATTGACGCTAAATGACAGTAGTCAATCGGCGGAGCAAACAGTGAAGGTGGGAGTGTTTGATATACATGGCAATATTTCGTTTAGCAGTAAGAACATAGTGCTAGACGCGTCACCAACTGGCAATCCGCCGGCGCCGCCAACTTTTACAGCAGAGGATATTTCAAACGCCAGCAAGCCTCTTGTTTATCTGCGTTGGGACGATATATCGGCCAGTCTGCAGTTGCAAGACGCCTATGGCGGCGATTTTGCCAAGTTCAAAATATATCGCGCTCAAGGGGCGGCGCCTAATACGAATGGGACGCCGTTGGCCGAGCTGACAACCGCTTCGCTCACTAACTATGTGGATGGGGGCGTGGCTTATGATACCGCTTATAGTTACGCCTTGGTGGTGGAAGATAATGTCGGCAATCGCTCAAGCCCTATAAACGCCAATCCGAATTCAATAACGCCAACATCCACCGGTTTAACAATACCTTCTCCGCCGATTATTACGGCTGGCGGTTATCCAGCGGTGGAATTAACGACCACTTCCGCAAAAATCACCTGGGATACAGACAAAGCCAGCGACTCCAAAGTTGTTTACGCGGGCGTGCAGAGTAAACCTTCAAGTTTTGATGGCTATCCTAGTCAGGGATCAACGGCGCTAGCCACAAGCGGCACAGATGCCCATAACGTGACTCTTGTCGGTCTTCAGCCTGGTACCCGTTACTTCTATGAGATTCGTTCGGCAGTGTCTGGCAACAGCACACCTGGCACGAAAAACAGCGAGGGGGGGACGGATTTCCAGTTCAGTACCTTAACTCCGCCGCCGGTGGTAAAGCCGGTGATTTCGGGAGTAGGTGTTAGTTTAACGCACAACAGCGCGACGTTTACATGGACGACTGACCTTGACTCGGATTCGTTCGTGCAGTATGGCGCGGATGCCGGGCTTACTAATTCAACGTTTGTGGGGCAACAAGATAGCATTAAGAACCATACCGTGACCATTTCCAGTCTTTTGCCGCAGACGACATATTACTTTCGTTTAAATTCAACAGCTGGAGAAGGAACTGGTATTGCGCCAAGTACTGGCAACTCACTTTCTGGCGGCACTAATTTTTCATGTTCAAGCTCAAGCTGTAGCGCGATGACTGCTGTTGATCCCAAAGACGACCAGCCGCCGACCTATGACAATATTCAGGTTTCTAATATCCAGTATAATACCGCGACAATTACGTGGACGACGAATGAGCCGGCAACGAGTTTTGTTGAATTTTGGAAAAGCGGCGATACAACACACCGTTTTTGGCCGTCGGCTCCCGGTAGTTTAGTAGTATCACACACCGTGCAATTGCCCCTTGATCTTGAGCCGGATACTGATTATAGCTTTCAGGTAATTTCGGTTGATGGTTCAACCAATTCCGTGCCTTCAGCAGAGCAAGCGCCATTCCATACCGAGCCACAACCAACAGTGATTACGCCGCCAGCTTTTACCGGTCCGACCATTCGGCACGATACAATTACGGCGACAACGGCGACGATTTACTTCCGCACTGACCAGCCCACGAGCACAATTGTTCATTATTCAATTAATGATCAATCATACATTCAGCAACAGTTGTTCCCAGAACTCATTACCGACCATACTGTGATGCTTCTTAATTTGACGCCCGGCACAACATACTATTATAAAGTAAAGGCGACAAATTCCAGCGGCCTATCCACCGAAAGCACTGATTGCGGCGGCTCATTGTGCTATTTTACGACAATGACTTCAACGAATCCTTTGCCTCTAATTATTGAGGGGAGTTTAAGCGTGACAGACATTACTCCGAACATCGCCACAATCGGCTGGCGCACTGTGTTGCCAGGTGATTCGTTTGTGGAATTCGGGCCGGCTGATGCGAGCGGTAATCCGCTTTATGGCCGGACTTTTGGTTATGTCTCTGACAGCAAAACAGAGCATACCGTTACTCTGCCCAATGATTTATTGAGCGGACAAACATATTATTTCCGCGTGCGCACTCGCGACGTTTATAGCCAGCTTGCTGTTTATCCGGGAACCATTGATCCGAGCGTAACGACTTGCGCGCCAACTGCGCTAGATGAACGTAATCCGTGTTTTACGACCACTGTTTCAGACCAAATTCTTATCAGCGAGTCGGCCACGCCGCCTATTATCAGCGGCGTCGGGGCATTGCTCGTAACCGATGTTAAGGCGATCATTGGTTGGTCAACAGATAAATTGGCCGATTCCGAGGTTAATTATGGCTTGTCCACGAGCTATGGCGCGCCAATAAAGCAGGTTGATGCGGCAGATAAACCGATTTACACGCGCGCACACGCCGTAGCACTGGAGAATTTGCAGCCGAGTACGGATTACTATTTCAAAGTGGCTTCTACGAGTTTATTGCCGGCTGATATGCGCATTGAGGATGATAAGGGCGGACAGGGATATACTTTTAAAACCAATGCCGGCACGGGCCAATACAGCCAAGCGCCCGGACAGCAGGGGGCGGTGAAGTTAGACACGACGCCGCCGGTATTGAGTTCGGTTATTGTTGATAAGCTGACAAATACTACGGCGACCATTAAGTGGAATACGAATGAGCAGTCAACTTCGGTTGTAAAGTTTGGAGAAACTGATTCTTATGGGCGTCTGGCTGGCGACTATTCCGCGCTTACCAATGATCACACGGTCGTTCTGCAGAAACTTGACGCGGGAACGGAATACCATTTTAAAGCATATTCCTGCGATCGCGAAGCAAATTGCGCCGAGAGCTATGATTTAACTTTTACAACCAGAGGCACAAAGAGCGAGAAGGTAAAAGAGAAAGAGGGAGAAGAGAAAGCAACGGAGGAGGATGGTGATGATACAAAGGGCAAGGAAGAGCTTGATGAGGCAACCAAACGTATTCAAGCTCTTTCTAAGGACAGAAAACTTTCGGTGGAGAAAATTATTGAACTCTTGAAAGATTTTTCAGAAGAAGAGGTGTCTAAGATTCTCTCGTCAATCGGTCTTCAACTGGTTTCACCGCCCAAGTTCGTGGCCGGCGCCCCGCGGATAGAAGTGACAACGACCACGGCCACCATCACTTGGCAGACCGACCGAGAAGCAGATAGCCGCGTGGCGTATGTCACAGACGCCGATTATAAATCTGATGCTGACGATCCGTACCACATTGAGGCGGGTGATATGAGTAATTTCACAACCGACCATGCTGTTACCTTGATCGGACTTCAGCCTAACACCGTTTATCATTACCAGGTGCGCTCCCGCGAGCCGGCCGGACGGACGGCTCGTTCCAAAGATTATACTTTTAAAACTCTGCCGATGAAGCCGGAGATTACGGATCTAAAAATAGCCGAAACAACCGAACGCGCCGCCACCCTAACCTGGAAGACAAATGTGCCCACAACCAGCATTGTTACTTATGAGAATTTGAAAAACAATGCTCAACGTTCGCAGGGAGATCCGCAATTCGTTACTATTCACCGTTTCACTCTACAGGATCTTGAGGTCAGCAGCTTTTACGAGGCGTCAATTCGCGCCGAGGATGAGTCGGGTCTTAGCATTATTTCCGGTTCATTCAAGTTCTCCACCAAGCGAGATATAGTACCGCCGGAGATTATTCAAGTGCGCACCGATGTTACTCTTTCGCCCGGCAAATCAGAGTTTGCCCAAGCGATTATTACTTGGCGCACCAATGAGCCGTCTACTTCGCAGGTGTTGTATGAAGAGGGAATCACCCAAAGCCAGACTCTTAAAAACGCTTCTCCAGAATCAACCGAGCATTTATTGAATCATGTGGTGATTTTGAATAAGTTGAGACCGGCCACGGTTTACAGATTTCGCGTAGGGAGCATGGATCCAACTGGAAACAAGGCTGAATCGCGAGATTTTACCCTGCTAACGCCACAAAAGAAAGAAACGGTCTTGGAGATAATTATTAAGAATTTTGAAGACACCTTCGGCTTCCTCAAAAGTTTTGGGCAATAGCCGTCAGGAATTAGCTTATTAGCTTGTAGCTTCTTAGTGCGAAGCACGGGTAGCCGATTAGCTTATCGGTTGATTAGTAATTATGGTATGATATTAGACGCAGGAATTAGGAATTAGCTTATTAGCTTGTAGCTTATTGGTTGATTAATGATTATGCCTTATTAATGAATTGTAATAAGCTAAAAAGCTAGTATATGCCCCGTTAGAAACCCGATTATGTTTTATACTTACGTTCTAATGAGCTCGAAGACTGGTCAGTGGTATACTGGTTTTACTAATGATTTGCGAAAAAGAATTTTGGAACACAATACAAAACTGAATAAATCTACAAAATTCGGTGCCCCATGGAAACTCATTTATTATGAAGCTAGCCTACATAAAAAAGACGCTAAAGCTAGAGAAAAGTATCTTAAATCAGGTATGGGCAAACGTTACACAAAAAATCGTCTAAAATTCTTTTTCGCCCAGGGTTTCTAACGGGGTATGGCTGATCCACGTATAAAAATAGAAAAATTACGCGTAGTTTATGACAAGGGGATGACCAGCGAGATGGTAGCCCTGAATGATATTAGTTTAGAGATTTACCCTGAAGAGTATGTCATTTTTTTTGGCCCTTCCGGGTGCGGTAAGTCAACATTGCTTTATACCATTGCCGGTTTAGAGGTGCCAGAGAGCGGGCATATTATATTGGGAGAACGCGATCTTGCTTCCTTGTCAAAAAGCGAATTCGTGGCCTACCATCGTTCGCAAATGGGCATGGTCTTTCAAGCCTTTTATCTTATTCCTTCGCTTTCTGTTTTAGATAATGTTGTTTTGCCGCAGATGTTTTTGCGGGAGCGGCCGGCGCAGCGTCGCGAGCGGGGAATGAAGGTGCTGGAGCGGTTTGAAATTGACAACTTGGCTAAGCGCTTGCCGACTGAACTTTCGGGCGGGCAGCAGCAGCGCGTGTCAATATGCCGCGCCGTGATTAACGATCCGCCCCTGCTTTTCGCTGACGAGCCGGTTGGAAATCTTGATTCGCATTCTTCAGAAAAAGTTATGGATCTTTTATATGAGTTGAATACACGCGATAAAAAAACTGTCATTTTGGTCACGCACGACTCACGTTACCTTCATTATGCTCACCGCGTTTTCTATCTCAAGGATGGCGAGTTAGTGCGAGAGGTTTCCAATCCGGAGCGGACACAAGTTCGCGAGGAAAAAGTACAGCCATTTGTGGCGCACGCTCTGGCTGATTTTGCCCGCTTCTATCCGCATCTTGATGAAAATAATTTAAAGGCAAAATTTTTATGCCATTACCTTTTGGATATTAAAGACGAAGAAATACAGGAACGCCTGGAGCACCTGGTGGGCCAACGTTATAGCGAGCAAATAAGCAGGGCTGATTTTGTTTTAAATGTCAATAAATCATTTGCCGAAGGCGGAGTAGGATTGTATGAGCAAACGGCACATCGTATAGCCGATGAGCTTGATAAAATTATTGAAGAATCAAAATTCGTTCATGTTCAATTTGAGCATTTTCCGAAAAAATACGATACTTTATTGTCAGGATTGGAGCATGTGCGCAATTGTTTGTTAGCTGATTATGAAGGCA
>MGEK01000014.1 GCA_001791325.1 Candidatus Uhrbacteria bacterium RIFCSPLOWO2_01_FULL_47_25
ATGCCAAACGCCCTCACTGGTCGCTGAAGTTAAAATCGCCAATCCAATTTTTATCCATTCATAATCAGGAGTGCAATATATGGTGGCCTAATACAGATTGTTGTATTTTGCTTAAATTGTTGTTATAGTATTGGTGTTACTAAATCCCTCCAAATGACTATGAGCAACAACACAGAAGAACTAATTAAAAAAGCTGATATTCAGAAGATTGCCGAGGAAGGGGCGAAGATATATCAACAGATTAAGGTTAAATATGACCCCAAAGAAAGAGGAAAATTTTTGGCCATTGATATTGATAGTAAAGAAGTATATCTCGGCAATACGAGTGCTGAAGCTTTGGAGTTAGCCAGACAAAATCACCCCAATAAAGTTTTTTATGTTGTGAAGATAGGATTCGATGTGGCTGAAACTATGGCGAGATCTTTTGCTGAACATAAATAAAATATGGTAAGTGGCGTCTTTGTAGAAAACACACCATTCATAAAAGTTATTGTCGGTTGGGGGCAATCTGTACAAGCCCCTTTTGTTGTTTTAGACACAGGTTTTACAGGAGATTTACAAGTAACCCATAAAATAGCAACAGAGCTTGGTCTTCAAGTTGCTGGTGTGACAAGGACACAAATTGCTAATGGTCAGGTTATTGAAGTCCCCGTAGCCCTTGCGATTGCAGCTATGGAAGGAGCGGTAAATTACATTCAGGTTTTAATATCAGAAAGTATGCCGTTAGCTGGCATTAGCTTTTTATCCAAGTTTGGCTATAAAGCCACCGTTGATTGCAAATATAGAGCTATAGCATTGGAGAGAATGATATAGTGAGTAACGGGGTGGGGTAAGTTTATGCGTTGGCGTATTCTCTTAAATCGGGAATGTAGATATACTGATTCTGTCTCTCAAGAAAGGTTCTAATCCGCCAATTGGCGGATTCACTGTGGTCAGGCGGGGCGGGGGATTCGCGGGGGACTCAATAAAAATCCGGGCACGGACGCTAAATCAGGGAACTGCCTATTTAGGGCAGGATTCAGCGTCCGGGTCCGGATTTTCAAGATAGTTTGCGACCTTAACATATGGGCTAAATCCTGTCAATAGCTTACGCCACCAATTAACACTAATGTTGAACCAATAGACACTAAATAATTTTCGGGGTTGACCCCGCACCTTTACGCGTTAACGTTCTCTTGGCTTCCAGTTCTCGCTGGATTGGCCCAAAAGAAGCGATTACGGCCACTGCTAGACCTCTGTATTTATGACGAACGCCGGCACTAACGTTTGGCTGAATCAAATGAGTATTATAATTAGTCATAAAGAAAAATGTGATTTAGTACTGGCGTTCGGAACGCCGAAAGGTGCGGGGTTGCCCCGTTAGAAAGCCGTCTTAGGGTATTATCCAATCTTTTTAACCGCCAACGTTTCTATGATTACCCGTTTAACCTTTTGTTTTGTCAATCCGCCGCGGCGGATTGGGGAGACTTTCTAACGGGGTTGACAAAAAAGATAATTTCATCTAGAGTCTATGTCGCACTGTTCAGCTGAATAGTCAGCTGAACATCAAATACACTTCAAGGAGGGTTCACAAATGAAGAAGGAGGAGAAGTACGCCTGTCGCAAGGTCTCACCTTCGCTTAGGGACGCGCTGGCTGTTGGCTGGGCCTGGCTTCGCCAACGCTGGAACCTGCTCTGGCTGATTCCGGACCTCGCGCTATTCGGCGGCGCAATCATTCTGGCGAGCGCCTATCTGCCAAAAGCGATTGAACTCGCGGCAGAATCTGGTTCAGAAGAATGGATGCGGCGCATTATCCAGGTTCTCGCCACCGGAATCTTGAGCGTCACACTTGCTCTGACGTGGTGGAAGGGAAGCGTCTGGCTTTGTCGCTACAATTGGTGGCATCGCGCCAGGCCAATGTCTCTATTCGCCGTTGCCAAGAGCGGACTATTGATAAGCGCGGTTGTCGGTCTGCAATATAACAGCGCCACGCAAATGCTCCTCAACCAGCTCGCGCTACCGCACCCCAAAGAAATAGTTGCGTCAAGTTTCTGCGGGGCGACAGATAAGGTGGCAGCTAACCAACTGCCAGAGACGAACATCGCCACTCCAGTGATTGAGGCGGCTCACCGCGAACTCACGAACTCGTCGGATAAGCGCGTCTTTCTTGCGCGCACCTTCCAGCGGATTCAAAACCGCTACGCTTGGATTCACCTAGCGGCACGGCTATACAATCTACCGAGCAGCCTCGTGCCTGCCGTGTTGATCGCCGAGAGTGGAACTGATGAAAGGGCCGTCTCGCCCATGGGAGCCAAAGGACTCATGCAACTAATGCCGGCCAATTATGCCGGACTTGATCCTTTTGATCCAGTCACCAATGTTGAGCTCGGAGCGCAATTGCTCCGGCGACTCATTGATGAGCACGGCGACGTGGCGCCAGCACTGGCTCACTACAATGCCAGTAATCGGGCGAACGAACGGGCAGAGAAGCTCGCGGAAACGCTCGGGGCGAACGACTTCTGGCTGCGGCGCGAATTTCTTCCAGAGGAAACCAGGGAATATGTCTCCAGGGTTCTCGCCTACCAGATTGCCTGGGAGGACTGGCAGAAACACGGCCGCGTGAGGTCGTTTGAGGAAAGGCATGGCCTCGTGGAAGCCAAGAAAGACACGCCACGGCCGCCAAAACGGTCGGTGAAAAACAACAAACCAAAGCACCGCCGCTACATAGTCCGCCGCGGTGACACCGTGTCTTCTATCTCACAGCGTAACGGCTTGAGTCAGGAGGAGCTCAAGCGCCTGAACGCGGGACTAGAACCCGGACGCTTGCAAGTCGGGCAGGTTCTGCGCCTGCCATCAAATTCATGAACCATGGCCCGGAATTCAAGGAAGAATTCCGGGCCTCTATTTTTTTATCCGGTATTAGCGTTTATTAGTTTAATATCAGTGCCCATTGGTGGGTTAGTACAATTTGGTAAAATAATGAATAGAGCTTATACTTAATTTGTTATGAGCCGTCGAACAACTTCTAAACTCAACTCTAAAAAACGCTATCTGCAAGTAGCTCTTAACAGCACTCTTGAAGAAGCGCGTAAAATTATTGAACAATTGCCCGTAAGCGACCGAATTTTAGTTGAGGCAGGTACGCCCTTAATTAAAAAATACGGCGAAGATGGTATCCGCCAAATACGACAGTGGTATCAAAACCACATTATCGGCCAATCTCTGCTGGCCCCGACAATAACCACAACCACAAGCTCGTCTGGCGGACTTTTAGGCCGCTTAATTAAAATCGCACTGGAACAGCAAAAATTGACTGAGCGTAGAGCCAAAAACGATATTACTCCTCCGTTCCTGCCTTATGTTGTGGCGGATTTAAAAACTATGGATCGCGGCGAAACAGAAGTGGAGATCGCGGCTAATGGCGGCGCGAGCGCCGCTATCGCCCTGGGCTCGGCGCCGATTGAAACTTTAAATTCGTTTATTGAATCGTGCGAGCGTTATGGTCTTGACGCCATGATTGACATGATGAACGTGGAATATCCACTGGCCATATTGCGCGCACTAAAAAAAGTGCCGCCGGTCGTCATTCTTCACCGCGGCGTGGATGAAGAAAAATTCAACCGTGAAAAACAAATTCCCCTGCACGAAATCCGCCGCATCAAAGGTGCTTTTGATATTATGATTTCAATTGCCGGTGGCGATACCTTGCGCGAGGTTCAACGCTCCATTTTCAACGACGCCGACATTGTCGTTGTCTGGAAAGACGTATATCAGAGCACGGGCGACACGGTCAAGATTGTGGAGGGATTTTTGAAAGAGATTAAGTGAAGCTCCACGATTTTACAGTCATGGCCTCCACAGAGATTTGGGGTGGAGCGAAACCCCGCACCGTCCCGATGGACATCGGGACTGGTGCGTTGGGTGAGTATTCACCGCTTTCTTGCTCGCCCAAGAAAGCAACGATTCGTGTGGCAAAATCGCTTGACAATACTGTTTCGCGATGAAAGATATCAACAGATAAATTTAAGATAATCGTTTTGGCTTATAACAATATACTCGGAATTTTTATAGGTTGCGGCCCATTCGTCTGGCGACTTTTTGCCCTTGGGCTTCCATTTCAATTCATAGCCATATAATTTCCCCTCCCTCTCTTCTACCCAATCGATTTCCTTGCCATCCCAAGTGCGCCAAAAATAATTGTTAGAATAGATTTTTTCATACTCCTGTTTTTTTATTCTTTCCATAATAATAAAGTTTTCCCAAAGTTTGCCGACATCATCACGCAAACTACTGGGGTTAAAGTTAGAAACAATGGCGTTTCGAATACCGATGTCGTAAAAATAATATTTGCTCTTTTTGGTAACTTCTTTGCGAAGATTACGGCTAAAACCGCGCAGGTTATAAAGCACAAAAGTTTTCTCTAAAATATCCAGATAGCGCGCCACTGTTTTGTAATCAATTCCTAATTGCCTACCCAATTCCGACAGCGAAACTTCATTGCCTATCTGAAAAGCCAATAACCGCAAAAGATCAAGAATGATTTTTGAATTCTTAACCTTATCTAGCTCCAAAATATCTTTCAGCAAATATGAACCGACAATCTCGCCAAGAATTCTTTTCTTCTCGTCAATATCGTCGGAGGATACCACTTCTGGATATCCGCCATACACTAAAAATTCTTCAAGTTTTTGCCGCAGTTCAAAATCATTATAAAGTTTTTTTAACTCCAGCTGTGAGATTGGAAAAAGCGTGAGAGTAATTTTTCGGCCGGTCAAGGGCTCGCCGATTTGCCCAGCTAGTTCAAAAGATGAGGAACCGGTGGCGATTACTTTTATCTTCGGTATTTGATCAACTAAAATTTTCAGACCCTGACCGACATTTTTTATTTTTTGCGCTTCATCAATGGCAATGAGATCATAGCCCTTGGCGTAATCTAAAATCTTGGAAAAATCGCTTGACTCAAAAATTTCCTGTATTCTGATATCTTCGCCAGAATCCAGCTTATATTTTAATCCACTCTTGATCAAGAAATCTTTAAGCAGGGTAGTTTTCCCAACTTGGCGCGGACCATAAATAACTAATACTCTACCGGATTTTAAGTAATCCGATAAATGCTGGTAATATCTTGGAATTTTCATACTTTCAGTATAGTAAATCCTCAAAATATGTCAATTTCAAGGAAAAACAATAAATAGTATGGACCCCATGGCAAGTCACGGACCCCGCTTAAGCGGTAAACCACGCGGTAAGTCACGGGGTATTACGATAAAATAAATAAATTGTGGAAAAATTTTTGAAAGAGATTAAGTGGGGCCTCAAGCCACTAACGCCGAGGATATGCAATGAGCAGGCCAGCTATTGAAGCAACGCTAAAATAAATAAGGCGTTGTGTATTCCCATCCATAAAAGTAAGAACAAGTCCATAAATAGCAACCGACTCAGCTAGAGCGAATTGTAATAATTTAGTAACAAAAATAGAAGATGTATCCACTGGCAGACTATTGCCTATCTTTGCTTGCATAACTATTACAGCACCAAGTTCCACGACAGATAAACCAATAAATATTTGTACTAACAATGGATAAGCCGCCTCGCTACTTTCTTGAACTATGGACCGAGCGATAATGTTGAAGATAAAAACAGCCGCCACGTACGCACCCCAAAGTACACGTAGCGTAAACAGGCTGTTGGTTGGAGTATGCTCGTCCATAAAAAATCCAGATTACTTTATCCGCTCTTTCAAATATGCGGACAACGACCGCACGCCTTCAAAAAACTCCACGGGCAAGGCAAAGATAACTGTTTTTGACGGATCAGGATTTATTTTTTCAATAGTTTGCAAAGTTCTCATTGATATACCGCCCGGAACGGCGCTTAAAACCTGCGCCGCTTGAGACAGCTTTTCAGCCGCCGCAAACTCACCCTCCGCTCTAATGATGACGGCACGCCGCTCGCGTTCGGACTCGGCCTGCTTTGCCATCACGCGTTTCATGTCGGCCGGCAACTCAATATCTTGTATCTTTACGTCCGTAACATTGATCCCCCAACTCTTCGTCGCTTCATCCACAATTTTCTTAATTTCAGCGGAGATTGTTTCACGTTCCGACAAAAGTGAATCAAGTTCCACCCCACCAATAACATCCCGCAAAGCCGCCTGCGCATACTGCGACACGGCCGTCGTAAAATCTTGAATGTTAAGAGTAGCCTGTTCGGCGTTTTCAACGTTAAAATACACGACAGCATTAATCCCCACCGGCACATTATCTCTAGTAATGACTTCCTGCTGGGGAATGTCAATGGTGGCGATGCGCAAATCCACTTTAATCATCCGCTGAATGCCCGGAAAAATCCAATTGAGCCCCGGGATTCGGGTGCTGGTATAGCGCCCAAGAGTTAAGACCACGCCCCTCTCATATTGATCTATAACCCTTAATCCTCCAATAATTATGATTACAACAATCGCGATTACCCACCAAAAAAATATTGGCATATTTTGCTTTAGTTAAATGATAATTTTCTTGCACCTAGTGTAGCACACAATTTGACAATTGGCGACCTAAGACGGTTATAATGTGCTATACTCTCTGTTTATACAAAATCGTTTATGAATAAAAATTTTTGGTCAAAACTTGTCCCTACGGGACATCTCCCGAAGAAAGATAAACAGCCGTTTTTTGTTTTGGCGCCCATGGCCAATGTGACGGACGCCGCTTTTCGCCGTTTAATTGCCAAATACGGCAAGCCCGATGTTTTTTACACGGAATTTGTTTCCGCTGATGGCTTATGTTCAAAAGGCAAAGAAAAACTTTTGGTTGATCTGCTTTACACAAAAAAAGAACATCCTATTGTCGCGCAAATTTTTGGCGCCAATCCGAAAAAAATTTACGAAGCGAGCGCCCTTATCAAAAAATTGGGTTTTGATGGCGTGGATATAAATATGGGCTGTCCTGACCGCGCCGTGGAAAAACAAGGAGCTGGCGCGGCGCTCATAAAAAATCCTAAACTGGCGAGAGAATTGATTCAAGCAGCCAAAGACGGCGCAAAGGGATTGCCCATTTCCATCAAAACAAGAATTGGATACAACCGAGATGAGCTTGATGCCTGGCTGCCCGAACTTCTTGCGGCCGAACCCGCGGCCATTATTATTCACGCGCGCACCAGAAAGGAAATGTCAAAAGTGCCCGCTCGCTGGGAGGTTATCGCGCAAGCTGTTGATATGGCTAAGGGCAGTGGTGTACTAATTATTGGGAATGGAGACGTGGGCAGTCTTGAAGAAGGCCAATCACTTGCTAAAGAAACCGGCGCGGACGGCATCATGATCGGGCGCGGCGTTTTCGGCAATCCGTGGATGTTTAACAAAAAAATTAATCCTTCAGAAATATCGTTCAAAAATAAATTAGAAGTATTGGTTGAACACACTCTGCTTTTTCAAAAATTATTGGGCGAGGTCAAAAATTTCAACATTATGAAAAAACACTATAAAGCCTACGTTACTGGCTTTGACGGCGCTAAGGAGTTAAGAATGCGGCTGATGGCCGCCAAAAACGCGGCCGAAGTGGAGACTGTTATAAAGGCAGCTTTAAAAAAGCTTAGTGTATATTAGCTTTAAATTAGTGTCTTATTAGTGGCGTAAGTAGTTATCCACAAACAAAAACAAAACCAACGATTTAAGTGTGCTATAATATATATAGTACCTTAAATATAAGCATACTTTCAGGGAAGTGAGGTGACCTCCCCGCTTGGGCGGGGAGCATTCCTCCGCAGTCCCGCTACGGTAATTTCGCCACTGGTGAATAAGCCCGAATACTGAAGTATTGTTTTACCAAGCTACGGCTCTTCGAGAGAAGGAGCGCGGTGGCCGGAGAAGAAAGTTTCCCTCTGTGACGATAACTAATAGTCTCAGGGCGAAATTTTCTACTCTACGCTATTGCGCCTCTCGGGCGCGTTTTTGTTTCTTGAATAAAAAAACTAGCTCTTCAAAAAGAGCCGACAGCCGAGATGCGCGCCTTTAGCGCGCTGATGAGCAACCCTCGTCATACGTCTCTGCCCTGCCGCACAGCTGGAGACTCACAAAGTCACAGCACCGCAGCACAACCACCCCGGACCCGCCTTCTGCCCTTCTTCCTTTTCTTCTACTTTTTCACAGGATGATCGCGGGTCTTTTTTATTTAGACAATAATTTATTATCCAGACTGAATCATAATATTTAGTTGAAAACGACGCTATCCTTCACCGCCCTCTCAACGAACATCGTCTCAGTATTTATACTATTCTATGTTTATACCATCATACTAGTATACTAGTATGATAAAAACATGATTCGTGATTGATGCGACAACTGAAATAAAAATCTTAAAAAAGAAAAAGGGCGTTGCCGAGTGAACGACAACGCCCCTGAACGGACTAGAGTCCGAGTTTCTGTTTCCATCGCTCCGCGACCGCCTTCGCTTTCTTAGCGGCGATGCCAGTATAGAACTGTGGATTGATGAGAATTTGCCTCTGATGGGGGGTCATCTTCTCAACATACGTTTGAAGTTCTGCATCGTCCGCCAGCACTTCTTCAAGCGGTCTCTCCTCACGCTGGGCTTGGAGTGTGAGCATCCGAACTTTCTCGTGCGCGTCAGGATGTCCCAGCGCGGCGAGAATAATGTAGAGTGGCTCTGCAACCACCAAACCTTTTTGTATGGCGAGGTTGCGCGCCAAGTTGGCGTGATCAACAGTGAGCTTTTTCATGGTTCGCGCTAGCCGCTTTGCCATGTGAACCACGTAGGCGATAATCTCCGGATGCGTCCGAATGGAGGCACCATTCGTCATGTCACGCTGGTGTTCGCTGATCTGATCCATGAACACCGTTACGATACGCGGCACGACGATTTCCCAACAGCTCTTGACGTTCTCAAGGTTGATGGGGTTGCGCTTCTGCGGCATGGTTGATGAACCGACTTGCGCCGCTTCAAACTCTTCGCCAACTTCTCCGATTTCCGTCCGCTGAAGATGTCGCATATCGTCAGCGAGATTCGCGAGTATGCCCGCCGCGACTGTTACTTCACAGAGTAGCCGCGTCATTGCTTCCGGCGGCACAATTTGCGTAGAGCATTCGGCCGGCACGAGACCAAGTTTAGCGAGTACTTCCGCCTCAAATCCTTCGGGATCATCGAAAAAGAGCGACGAAGCATTGTATGCTCCGACTGCTCCCGAAAACTTTCCGGGAAGTCCCACAGCAAGCGACTTCAGCGCCTCAATGGAACCGCCGAGTCGGCTAACGTATCCAGCCATTGCGAAACCAAATGTAATCGGAATAGCGTGCTGGCCGTGCGTTCTGCCGACTTGGACTGTTTCCGCTTCGCGGAGCGCGGTGTTGATGAGCACTCTTTCCAATGCCGTGAGAGACGGAATGAGCACCTTCTTGACAACCTTCTTGAAACGAGCGGCGTTCGCCGTATCAATGATGTCGTTTGAGGTCGCCGTCATGTGGATGTACGGCTTCGCCCTATCGCTTACTTTTGCGCGGATGCAGTTCACGAGGGCGCGGATGTCGTGCCGGATTCTATCTTCTTCTTCATACACTTCTGCTGTCGTCACCTGAACGCATGCCGCCGCCACTTCCTTGCCGACCTCTTCGCTACAAATCCCTCGATGAACGAGGGCAGCGACGAGTGCCAACTCAACTTCAAGCTTGTAGCCGGTAAACCCATTCTCCGAGAGGTGTCTTGCCACTTCATCGTCCCAGTACCGATAATCAATCGGCGAAATGCAATCAAACCGGTCGCGTGTTTTCATGTGTCCTCCCCATTTAAAGAGCTTTCCGTTTAAAACAAAAAACCGTGATTCTAATCACAGCCTACTAGTATTTTGGAATTGTTGCAACCACGTAGAAATACGAGCCAACAACGATTTACGCTTACTTCTTTCTAACTACAAAACATCTCTCTTTTTGCTTGAAGCAAAAAGAATCTGATGCGCGCGGCGAGATGTCCTTGCTTATTCAACAATAGAAATGACCGCGCCCTCTTTTGTCCTCTGGGAGAGCTTGATAGCCACTTCCTCGCCGGCCTTGCCCGAGGTGATGTCTTCGTGGTTCACCTGCATTGAGCCAACCTCCTCTTCAAACTCGTGATCGCCCTTGCTCACCTTTATGCGATCTCCGACCTTGAGGGGATGGGCGAGCTTGACCACGGCCACGCTGGCATGATCATACCAATGAATCACTTTGCCTATTTCCCTATCCATAGGTATTGGCTTAGTAAATTAAAATAATAAAACTCATTTGTACTCCCCTCGCCCTGACGGGGGTATCTTTATTTTTATTCTTCCGAAGCCCCGCACCCTGCTTCGCCAAGGCTTCGCAGGGTTCTCCTTTTGCCTTGCCTACTCCGCCGAAGGCCGCCATGGACGGACGAAGGCCGAGCATCCCCGAGGTAAGCCGCAGGGTATTCGGCGAAGGAGAAATAAATGATGGGAAAATACGGCTTTTTTAGTCTATTTGCGATTCTCACGCTCTATGATATTACCGCAATAACTGTTTTTGGCAAGCCGTGCCCGGCCGCTTGTCCTGAAGAATAGGACATCCAATACTTTATCAAATCTGGACAGAAGTTCAAAATTTCATATTTGCGCGGGGGGGGACTTGAACCCCCAAGCCCTTGCGGGCGCTACCACCTCAAGGTAGTGCGTGTACCAAATTTCGCCACCCGCGCACAATTCAATGGCTTCATTATAAAATACCCATCCGACTTAAACCACCCCCTCATCTTCCATCATTCAACATTCGCTCATTTGTGCGAATATGCGAATGTTGATAACTCTAATAAAACAAAAGAACCTAAATTGATGACAATCGTTTTTGAATTTTCAACCCCTGCCAATTACCCTATTTCTTTTCTCTTATCTCCGTCAATTTTTTCTTGGAAGTCCTAAGGAAGTTCAATTTGGCGCGGCGCACGCGGTATCGTTTTTTGACCTCAAGTTTTGTAATTGAGGGCATATGCAAAGGAAAGATTTTTTCCACGCCGATACCTTCGGAAATTTTTCTAACCGTAATGGTCGCTCCCGATTCGGATCCATGGCGGCGGGCAATAACCGTGCCTTCAAAAATCTGCACGCGCTCTTTTTCTTCACCCTTGGGAGTCATTTCTTTAATCTTTTGATGCACCCTTACCAAAGTGCCGGGCTGAACTTCTGGATAAATAATTTTTTGCTCGCTCATAGTTTCTGAAATTAAAGACCCCCTCATGGGGATCAAACGTCAATAGAATACGTTAGTTAATTTAATGTGTCAACCCCATTAGGGCTCTACACTCAACAGTGTGGTGGATAACTGAAGAAGCGGTAGGATAGATGGTATCTAAATCACTATCCCC
>MGEK01000015.1 GCA_001791325.1 Candidatus Uhrbacteria bacterium RIFCSPLOWO2_01_FULL_47_25
TGATCCGGCCAAATCCCCGGATACCGTAGCTAATTCTGTGAATTTGCATACTCCTTGGATCTCCAAGGAGTGCAAGATGTATCTGGCCTTATGCACTGGTGCAACTCCATTTATATACTATTTTAAAAAAGAAGAAGGAGCCCGACGCCGTAGCGTGGGCTCCCTCATATTCACTTGGCCATCATCGCCCTGTGGCGACTTAGGCATTCTGGCTGATTTTCTCCTCGGCGTTGCGGATGGCCGCGGAGAAAGCGCGGCTTTTCCTCCAGCGTTTCCGCGCTTCGGCGAGCAACTCGGTAGTGGCCTCCGTAATGTCTTTGAGCTTGAGCCCCGCGGTGTGACACGCCAAACGGGTGCTATCCAGCTCTGCATGCACACTGCAGAGGTTGGACTGACACGCCGCTAGCTCCTGCTTGGCCCTGGCGAGCCGCTGTTCCAGCTCGGGCAGACGTTCCCGCGTTTGCATCTCCTCCTCGTGGGCCGTAGCCGCTGCCCGTACCGCGTCCTCATCAATCTTGCGTACGAGGTACTGGCAGAGAGTGTCACCGTCCACGAGGTGACGTGTCTTGTCTGTTTTTGACCCGGCATGATTCCACCAACCGGGATCCAGAGTTGTGAAGAGTTCGCCCTCAATCTCGACCTCGAGGTGGCCGTGCTGTTCAGCGTAGAGCTGGCAAGGGCGGTCCGGATAAGGCAACCACGGATCCTTGAGGTTGATGTCGTCCTCCACGGCGAGGAGAAAGCCATGATACATGGTGTCGCGACGATTATCGCGATAGCTCGCCACGATGGCCAGCAACCCCTCTCTGGCCTGTGGAGGAATTGCGATTGCTTCCACCTCCTTGTTGCGAGGGGCCATGAGCGGAAAGCTCGCTCCAACTATGGCGAACTTCCATGACACCAGGCCGCTCAACCCGATGCACCTTCCCAGCCTGCGCTCTTCCTTGTGAATCAAATGGAACGCTTGCATCTGTACCTCCTTGCTGGCGTGACCAGCGCTAAAGAACTTCGGTCCTGCGTGACAGGACCTCGGTAGTATTTTCCCGCTACCGTCTCGGTTGTCCCAAAATAAAAGGACTCCGAATCATAGCACAAATAGCCACCCTGTCAATAGCAACATAACATAGCAGATGACGACGATTTTTAAACAAGGTATACTGTTCACAATGTCCGGTCACTCTAAATGGGCGCAAATTAAACGGCAAAAGGGCGCTGCTGATATTAAAAAGGGCGCGGCCTTCACTAAATTAGCGAACGCCGTGACGGTGGCCGTGCGCGAAGGCGGCGGCGATGCAACCATGAATTTTAAATTGCGGCTGGCCATTGAAAAAGCGCGTAGCGCCAATATGCCCAAGGAAAATATTGAGCGGGCGATTAAGCGCGGCACCGGCGAGCTTGCCGGTGCGGCCCTGGAGAGCGCAGTTTATGAAGGGTTTGGTCCAGGCGGCGCGGCGCTTATTATTGAGGCGTTGACCGACAATCGCAACAGAACCGCTCAAGCCGTCAAAACATTGTTAACAAAATATGGCGGCACATTTGGCGCGCCCGGAAGCGTGGGCTGGATGTTTGAGCGGCGCGGTGTCATTCGTTTGACCGAGCCGGAAAACTATAGTGAAGACAAAGAGCTAGTCTTGATTGAACTTGGGGCGGAAGATATTATCCATGACGGCGACGAGTTAGTGCTTTTTTGTGCTTCGGAAACAATCGCGGCGCTGAAAGATAAACTTATTCACGAGGGGTGGGTCGTTATAAGTAGCGAAGTAGCACTTTGGCCAAAAAGTCCGGTTGTTTTTCCTACCGGATCAGAGGGAGATAAATTAAGTAGTTTGTTAGAAGCCTTAGAAGACAATGAAGATGTTCAAAATGTCGCGACCACAACCGTCCTCTAGTAAATCCCGCACCTTTCCGCCCAATACAGGCGGGGTAGAAATGATTGGTTTGATATCCCATCATTCCGGCGGTAATCCGCTAGCTGGCGGAGTGGGGTATTCGAGAAAGGTGCGGGATAAACCTTTTCGCTGTTTGGGGTTTGATCCGGGCCTCGCCATCACCGGCTATGGAGTCATTGAACGCCGTGACGGGCATACGTCTTGCGTAGGTTATGGAGTTATTCGTACGCCACAAAAAATGCCCTTAGCCGAACGACTGCAAACATTACATCATGAAGCGGGCTCAATTATTAATAAATACCATCCGTTGGTGATTGGAGTGGAAACTCTTATTTTCGCCAAGAACGTAAAAACAGGGATAGTGGTTGGCGAAGCGCGGGGAGTTATTCTATTGGCGATAGCACAAGCAAAAATTGATTTAGTGGAGCTGACTCCTCTGCAGGTCAAGCAGGCCCTCACGACTTACGGACGAGCCGAGAAACAGCAGGTTCAATATATGGTAAAAAAAGTATTAGGGCTAAAAGCTATTCCGCGGCCAGACGACGCGGCCGACGCCTTGGCCATTGCTCTCGCCGCCGAACAAATGAGCGCCCTTAGTCAATGGCTATGAAACCCGCTATCATTGCCCTTGACATTGGGGCGACCAAAACCGTTATCGGCCGTGTTGTTGAAGACCGTGTTCAGGCAGAACGGCATTTAGTGACATCTGCTCTTTTTCGGCGAGGCGGGAATATTGCTCCCTTGGTTTCGGAAATCAGAAAATTATGGAAACTCCATGTAAAAGGTATTGCCATTGGTTTTGCCGGCGTAGTGTCTGATGGCGCGGTCTTGGCCGCTCCAAATTTTTCATCAGATTTAATACCGCCTCACTTTGCTCTTAGCCGGTTGCTTACTGATATTTTTGACGTTTCCGTTTCGGTAATGAACGATACTGAATGTTTTACGTTTGGCGAGGCCGTATTTGGCGCCGGTCGCCACAAGAGATGCGTGGTTGGTTTAACTTTAGGTACGGGGGTGGGTGGCGGCATTGTTATAGATGGGGTGCCATATCGCGGCACTCACGCCCTAGCCGGCGAGTTTGGGCATTTGCCTTTCCCGTCAGAAAAAATAAAGTGTGGTTGCGGGCAGCTTGGACATTTAGAAAATATTCTATCTGGTCCTGGGTTAGCTCGTCTTTACGCCTTGGCCACCGGTCGGGAAGGGACAAGTGAAGAGGTAGTGAAGGCCGCCAGGCGCGGAGACGTATCTGCTCTTGAAGCGCTAAGGGCTATTGAGGAAGCGCTTGTGCATTTGATTTTGACAGTGCTCTTGGCTTGGGATCCGGACGTTATCGTGGTCGGTGGCGGGATTGCAAAAATTCCCAGACTTTTGGTAACAGCGCGCCGTTTAGTTCGTCAACGCGTGGCATTTCCCCCACTAAGGCGCGTGCCCATTGTGCCTTCGTTATTGCATGATCATGCTGTTATTTTGGGAGCGGCTCATCTGGCGTCATTCAAAAAAGAAACACCGCGATATCACCGGCTATTTTCTTTTAAGCGGCGTTAGGGGCGGACATTGTTAGAATTTTAACGCGTGTAGGAGAGCGGATTGACGCGCCGCCCGCCGACAATGACTTCAAAGTGAATGTGCGGACCGGTTGATCGACCAGTTGAGCCGACAAGAGCAATGGTTTGTCCGCGCTTTACGCGCTCGCCGGGAACGACGAGGTTGCGGCTGTTATGACCATAGCGCGTGATTAGGCCATTGTCATGTCGAATAAGCACCATATTGCCATAACCGCCGTTCCATCGCGATTCAATGACCACGCCGGTCTCCGCGGCGTAGATCGGCGATCCTTTAGCCAGGCCAATATCAATTCCACTGTGGCGCCAGGTGAAATATTGAGTGATGCGGCGTCCGCTTCCCGGCCAAAGTAGTTTTGTGCCGGTATTAATGATGGGAGCATTTGGCGGCACGTTGGCCGCGACTCGCGATCGTGGTTGTGTGACCGCGGTTGGCACTGGTTTGCCGCCCGGCACGATAAGCGTCTGGCCAGCAAGCACGCTTTTGGCTGTTGGCAAGCGGTTGAAGGATAAAATATTTTCAGCTGTTACTTGATACTTCTTGGCGATAGAGCCAAGACTTTCTCCTTTTTTGACAGTGTGCAATAACCCATCTACAGGTAAAATAATAAGCTTTTGACCAGGACGAATGAGAGAGCGAGCGGAAAGATTATTAGTCAAAAGAATAGTGTTTAATTGGAGATGGAATTTGACGGCAATGCCAGCCAAAGTGTCTCCTTCTTTCACAATATATTCTTCAATATTTTGACGCGGGGCGATACTTTCTTCAGTGGTTGGCAGGTACGGTTGAAAAACTGTTTCACCAGTATAGCTTAAGAAAGTCCTGGAGATAAGCTCATTGGCCTTCTGTTTTTCCGTCGTTCCTTGTTGGTCAGTGATGTCTGGCGGCAATGGCGGTTCATTAAATAATAGTTCTTCATCGGTCTCCACTAATTTGGAAACCAAACTGCCAGCGCCGAAATTTTCAGCGCCAGCCTGTTTAGCCGTAAGATTTGAGGCAATAGTAACGGCCGTGATGACAAGCAGAAAAATGTGTAGGACGTAGCGATGAGAGAGATACCGAAGAAAGCGAGAATGTTCGGTTTGCCAGAAGTCAACAATAATTTTTTTTAGGCGGCGATATTGGCGGTAAAGAGGCGAGAGTATCCAGAGCAGAACATAAAGGAGCGCTCCTCCAACAAATTTTACGGCGTGATTTAGGGCAGGAATTCGTAAATGCGCCAGATTACTTTTTAAATAAATGAAGCTCTTGGCAATCAAGAGCAGGGCACGAACGCTGTACTTTTTTAATTTTTCCCGCATAAGCGTTGCTTCTTACTGTACCAGAAGAAGGATGTTTTGGTCAACGCATAGGGTTGATGCACGCCTACTCATCATCAGTATTTAGTGCTAAACTATTTTTGTATGGATATATTATTATTAGTCGTGGCGGTGGTTGTTATTGTGGCCGTTGGTTTGTTTGTTATTGAACGTCGGCTGCGTCGCCTATTGACCACGCAGCCGCAAGACACCGGCCTCGTTCTCTTGAACCAAAATGTCCAAGGGATGCAGCAGAGAATTGACGAAACTACTCGTACCCTAAACATGCGCTTGGATAAAGCCGCAGAAGTAATCCAGGGGGTGAGCAAGGAACTTGGGCAGGTGCAGGAGATTGGACGGTCAATGAAAGACTTACAAGATTTTTTGCGTTCGCCAAAGCTTCGCGGCAATATCGGCGAGCAGGTTTTGAAAGATTTATTGGAGCAGTATTTCCCGCGCGCTAATTTTGACACGCAGTATCAATTTAATTCCGGCGAGCGAGTAGACGCAATTTTAAAAACCGACAAGGGTTTAATTCCGATTGATGCCAAGTTTCCGATGGAAAATTTTCAGAAATTGCAGAAAGCGGAAAGCGATGCCGAACGCGAATCGTTCGTAAGGGATTTTACAAAAGACGTGAAGAAGCACGTTGTTGATATCGCCAAAAAATATATCTTGCCATCCGAAGGCACGGTGGATTTCGCTATTATGTATATCCCGTCGGAATCGGTGTATTATGAAATTATTCAGCAAGATGAGGATCTAAACGAATTCGCGCGAGAAAAACACGTGCTGTTTGTTTCACCCAATAGTTTTTATTATTTTATGAAAGTTTTAATGATTGGGCTGGAGGGGAAGCGCGTGGAAGAAAGCTCGCGAAAAATTTTGGAGTTGTTAAAAGCCATCCAAAACGATGCCACAAAATTCGGCGATCAGCTCGGTACTCTTTCCGGTCACATTACTAACGCCAAAAACTCACTTGATCGGGTAAATAATGAATATGCCAAGCTGTCGGGGAAGATTGAGGATGTGCGATTACTGAAGTAATCTCTGGGTCGCAAATTCAAAGGTCAAAATTCAAAATGCAAAAATACAATTAAAAATTCAAAACTTTTGGATTTTGACTTGGACTTATGACCTATAACTTTTGAGTTTTGACTTATTCCATTATATTTGTTTAGAAATTAGTATTTAGAGCTTCGGATTTGTGTTAAGTAATCCATCGCCACTTTCGTCTATTGTCCGTACTGTTGCCTACTTTGATCTTTTTGACTACCCACTCACTACGTTCGAGGTATGGAAGTGGTTGTGGCGAGAGGACGGCGAGGGGGTATCTTATGGAGAAGTTGATCGCGAGCTTGAAGAAAATCCAGAAATCAAGAAATACATTGTTCAGTGCAGCTCATTTTGGTGTTTGAAGGGGAGAGAAAATATTGTTGCCACGCGCGAGGAGAGATATCGCTTAGCCATTGCCAAACTGCAACGCGCTTGGAGAATCGCTCATTTGTTTTCATACCTGCCATGGATTCAAGGGATTGCCGCCTGTAATTCATTGGGTTATCGCAACGCCAGTGCCAAAAGCGACATTGATTTTTTTATAATCACGCGGCCGGGTACCATTTGGCTTGTTCGTTTTTTAACAGTCGGATTTCTAGCTATATTTGGATTGCGGCCTAGAACTGAAAAAATAGCAGACACAATTTGTTTAAGTTTTTTTGTTGCTAGTGACGCCATGAATTTGGAAAAATTACAAAAGCCAGACGGCGATCCGTACCTAGTTTACTGGATTACACAACTTACACCTCTTTTTGGGCGCGGTGACATTTGGCAGAAATTTTGGGAAGCGAATGCTTGGATTAGAAAATTTATACCTAATGCCCTTCCCACATCCGGCCGCGGCACCTGGCTCTATGACGAATCTCTTTCCACTCTTGCAAAAGTTCACGATCGTGAACTTTTGTCTAAATATTCGCTAGCGGCGTTTATGAATAAAGCAGTTAAGCGCTGGCAGATTTCGCGCCTTCCACAAAGACTCCGCGAGCGCGCCACTGTTGAGAGCACAGATGTGGTTGTCAGTGATCAAGTGCTCAAATTTCACGATAATGACCGACGTCTTGAGTATCGTGAACGCTGGGTTGCGCAGCAAAAACATCTCGGTCTTGTATGAATAGCTTGAAACAATATTATTTAGCTTTAATAGTTTTTTTAATTCCATGGCAGGCGCAGTGGATTATTTTTGAGCAGAAGGTTGGGGAGGGTGTGTCAGAATATTTAAGAATTGGTTTGTTTGCGGTTGACGTATTAATGCTTGCGGCAGTTTTGTGGTGTCGTCCGAGCTGGCCGCTTCACGACGATCATGGGCGCTGGGTGTCGCTGATTTTGTTGGGTTATTTATTGGTTGTCAGTTTTTTTGCGGGAAATCTGCTGGTTGCGTTTTGGAAAATCGGCACGGTAGTTTTGATTGTATTATTTGCGCTGATTGTATGGCGAAATGACGATCACAGACTATTAGTGTCCGC
The DNA here is from genome assembly GCA_001791325.1 of Candidatus Uhrbacteria bacterium RIFCSPLOWO2_01_FULL_47_25. Taxonomy (GTDB): domain Bacteria; phylum Patescibacteriota; class Patescibacteriia; order GWA2-46-9; family GWA2-46-9; genus GWA2-46-9. The sequence continues at coordinate 7,270 of MGEK01000015.1, forward strand.
GTTAATCACTTCAGCTGTGCTGCAGAGTTTGTTTGGACTATGGCAGGTATTGAGGGTTTATGTTCCAGCGAGCACCTTTCTCGGCATGAGCGAGCAAACGGCTCTCCGTCTTGGCGCGTCAGTGGTGGAGACAACAAGCGGACGTTGGCTGCGCGCCTATGGCACCTTTTCGCATCCAAATATCTTGGGAGGATTTTTGTCTATCACCTTGTTATTTATAATTGACAGATATTTTGCCGTTTATGAAAACTTCCAGCGATGGTGGGATAAGTATGGCGCGGGCGGTAAAAATTTATGGAGTGACATAGCCGTAAAAAAAACAGCGCTGGACATTGCTTTAGTATTGGCCTCTTTCGTGGTCGTGCTCGCTGGGCTTGTCGCCACATTTTCAAGGAGTGCTATGATAGCGCTGCTGGCAGGATTTATTGTTTATTGGGCGATGAAATATCACGCCAACCGCATTCGCGCCACGGTTTTAGGAGTAAAACTTGCGGCGATTACGTTTGCTGTTTTATTTGTGTGGCAGATGTTTTTGCCTGAACTTTGGCAAGTACGCATAACAAGTAATTCTCGCCTAGAACAGCGCTCTGTCAGCGAAAGAGTTCAGGGATATAATGAGGCGTGGAATATATTCAAAGCCTATCCTTTATTGGGTACTGGTTTACAGAATTACACTATAGCACTTGCCAAACTAAATCCTGGAGAGTTGAGCTATATTTATCAACCCGTGCACAATGTTTTTTTGTTATTATTCATTGAGCTCGGAATAGTCGGAACGGCGGTTGTGCTTTTTATCTTTAAAAAAAGGCTTAAACAATTTTTCCACTATCTTTTCAACGAAGCCCCGCCGCTCGCCATCGCAATGCTCACTCTGTTTATAGTAATTGGCCTCCTTGACCACTATCTTTGGTCTTTGCATGGAGGGTTGCTAATAGCGATGACTATTTCCGGTGTAGTGTTTATGCACAAAAGTTAATAAAAAAACAAGGAGTGTCATCTTGCGACACCCCCTGGTTGCTGACGAGGTACCATCTCTATTGCGGTCCCTCCAGAAATTTGATTAGTGCGCCGAAGCACACAAGAGCCGCAAAAACTCTGATGGCGACACTGACCATCCACATGATTGGCGCCAGCCATGTTCCGCCCGGGCAATCGAGCGACGCGTCTTCGCCAAAAGCCCTGTATGCCCTCACGACCTTTCCAAAAATCGTTGGCTCTGGTTGCGGCGCTTCCAGCAGTTTCTGCCTCTCCATTCTTCCCTTCCCTCCTTTGTTTTCGGCTAATTAGCCAGTGTTTGTTACAAACTGTATATCCTAACTTAATATAACTGTCAAGGACACCTTAGTGTTAATTAGTATTACATTAGTGTATATTCGTGTTGCCGCCTCAAACGGGGCTTGACAATTAGCACTTTGGCCTGTAGAGTGCTAAATACCATTCGGTTGGGATTAAATTCGGAGGTTGAAAATCTCTTTCTGCTTCCGTTTTTTGACCCTTACCATACGGCTTTATTTATTAACATTAAGTCACTATGAAATTAAGACCACTTAGTGATCACGTAATCGTGAAGCCCTTGAAAGAAAACGAGACGACCAAGTCTGGTATTGTCCTGCCGGACACGGTTGACAAAGAGAAACCGGAAAAGGGAGAAGTTGTTGCCATTGGTCCGGGCAAGCTCATGGAAAATGGGCAAAGGGCCGCAATGTCGGTCAAGGTCGGCGACAAGGTAGTATTTAAAAAATATAGCCCCGATGAAATCAAAGTTGAGGATGAGGAAGTGCTGGTCTTGAACGAATCAGATATCATTGCGGTCATTGAATAATAGTTATAAGCTTTTAAGGATAAATTTATATGGCAAAACAATTATTATTTGAAGAAGCCGCTCGGGCGGCCATCAAAAAAGGCGTGGACAAAGTGGCCAACGCCGTCAAGATTACGCTCGGTCCGGCCGGTCGGCACGTGGTGCTTGATAAGGGGTTTGGTTCACCCACAATTACCAATGACGGTGTCACAATCGCCAAGGAAATTGAGCTGGAAGATAAATTTGAAAATGCCGGGGCTTCTTTAGTGCAAGAGGTGGCCAACAAAACAAATGATGTGGCTGGCGACGGCACAACTACAGCTACTCTTTTGACACAAGCGCTGGTAACGGAAGGCTTTAAGCAAATTGCGGCTGGCGGCAATCCAGTGGCTATTCGCCACACCATTGAGAAGCGAGTGAAAGAAGTTGTTAGCATGCTCAAAGCAATGTCTAAGCCGGTAACCACCAATGAAGAGATTGCGCAAGTGGCAACCATCTCGGCTGGCGACGAGAATGTTGGCAAATTGATTGCTGAAGTAATGAAAGACGTTGGCAAAGACGGTGTTATCACGGTTGAGGAATCGCAAACTATGGGACTAGACAAAGAGGTGGTTAAAGGCATGCGTTTTGACCGCGGCTATGTTTCGCCCTATATGGTAACTAACGCCGAACGTATGGAGGCTGAATATCATGATCCCTACATCCTTATTACTGATAAAAAAATAACGGCTATTAACGACATTTTGCCAACGCTTGAGAAAGTGGCGCAAACTGGCAAAAAGGAGCTAGTAATTATTGCTGAAGATGTTGAGGGCGAAGCCTTGGCTACTTTGGTAGTAAATAAAATTCGCGGCACCTTCAATACTTTGGCCGTGAAAGCCCCGGGTTATGGCGATCGTAGGAAAGAAATGCTTGAAGATATAGCTGTGCTAACCGGCGGCCGCGTCATAACCGAAGAAATGGGATTGAAGCTTGAAAATGTTGAGCTTGGCGATCTGGGCCAGGCGCGTCGCGTCGTGGCGGCTAAAGAAAATACTACTATTGTTGAGGGCAAGGGAGAGGAGAAAGCCATTAAGGATCGCATTGCCCGCATCAGAAAAGAGCTGGAAATGACAGACAGTGATTTTGACAAAGAAAAACTGCAGGAGCGGCTGGCCAAACTTTCCGGCGGCGTTGGTGTTATTAAAGTAGGCGCGGCCACGGAAACCGAAATGAAAGATAAGAAATTCAAAATAGAAGACGCTCTAAACGCAACCAAGGCGGCCGTGGAAGAAGGTATTATTCCGGGCGGTGGCGTGGCTTTGGCGCTTGCTTCTAAAGTTTTCCTTGAGCTCAAAAATGGCAAAAGTCTTATAGAGGAAGGTTCGCGCGAAACCGGAATTGTTGACAGCGCTCTTTTGGATCCGTTGCGCCAAATTGCCATTAACGCCGGCAAAGACGGCTCCATTGTTCTCTTCAATATTGTGGAAGAGCAGAAAAAGCACAAGAACGAGAATATTGGCTACAATCCGGTTAAAGATGAATACGTTGATATGATCAAGGCCGGAATCATTGACCCCTTGAAAGTTACCAGAACCGCGCTGGAAAACGCCGCCTCAATCGCGGCCACACTGCTCACGACCGAAGTGATAGTGGCGGATAAACCAGAAAAGGAAGAAAAGGGCGGTGGTCGTCCAGGCATGGGTGGTATGGGCATGGGCGGCGGAATGGATTTCTAATAATTCAAAAGTCAAAAGGCTCAGCCCAAGGCTGACCCGCCTCGGGCGGGAAAAGTCAAAAGTTAGGACCCCCTGCAAAGGGGGTCTTGACATTTTTTATGGTTGTGCCAGGATGATGCTAATCCAAATAACGTCAGCTTATTGGGAGGGGTGAGCTGGCAAGGCTTGAGGAGTTTCTTCTGTACGGGCTCCAATGGCCCACTTAAACCGGCGCCCCCTCTATCGATCAGGCGCCGGTTCTTCTTTTTATAGAATTAGCAAAGAAAAATGATGGTGACAGTTTTCTCTTAAAGAGGTATACTTTTGTCATGGAGATAGAGCCACTTTACAAGTTTATTAAGTCAGCCAGTAGGATTAGGTTATTCAGATCAGCCTCATTTATTATTTTCGCCGGCGTTGGTTTACTGGTTCTTAATGAGTATTTTTTGAGAATAAGGTTCAGCGTTTGGCCGGCCGTTCCTTATATTTTTTACTGGCTGGTTATCGCCATTACTTTTTCCGCCTTGCTTTTAATTCCTTGGCGACGTTATGAGGAGGATAGCGAGCGCCTCATGGTTGAATCTTTTATTACTGGTCTGGCTATAGGTTTAGTAATTGCTATTTATAAAATATTTGCTTATTATCAACTTTGGACATTATTTAATCTTTTGGCCGAGCCAATTCGCACGGCACTTTTCGGACTTTTGGTCATCTGGGTGCTAAAGGAGAAGAGCCGCGCTTTGGCCACAGGTCAGATAGCATAACGGGGTATGTTTAAATTTTTTAAACGTCAATCTGAAGATATCTCAAGAGTAGAGCCAGGGTTTGAAGAGGGCGAGCGCCATACGCCGTGGACGGGAGTGGTGTTGCTCATCATCATGTTTATCGCCGGCCTTTTTTTTGGTTGGCGGGCAATTGATGATTTAGCGCGAGTGCCGAGCCGACCCGTTGATCTTTCTTATTGCAGTGCGACTTACGCCACGTCTGAAACCACATATCGCCCCTCATTTGTAAGTTCGCCAATTGTTCCTGAAGAACCCGGGTATTATCAAAAATACGGAACATACTCTCCAGAAGAGCCGCCGTGCAGTTTTAATGATTTAGAAATCGCGGCTGGTATCCCCGCCCTTGATCAAGAGCACCGCTCTATTTTGAAGGCGATTCACGATTCAGTTGGTACCGAACGTCAAGACTATGAACGCGTGCGTCAGCGCCGTGAAGAATTAGAGAGCCAATACAACCTGCGCTTGCAGGAGCGTCAGGCTGGTCTTCCTTCGGCCACGCAGGAAGTGCTGATGGATTTGCAGAGTAAGATTGCCGTGGCAAGTCAAGAAGAACAAAGATTAAGTATTTTGCTTGATCAAAAGATATCTGCCGAGCGCGCGCGTTCGGCTGAGCTAAAAGCCATAGAGGATAAGTTGCGCGAGGCGTATCGGCCAGTTTTCGCGGAACAGCATCGGCGATTGCGTTGGTATGAATTTAAAGTGTTCTTGCTACAGATTATTTTTGTTTTGCCGCTCTTTCTTCTAGCCCTGCGTGCCTACCTGCGTCAACTCAAGCGCAACAGCCCTTATGCTATTATTCTCACGGCCATCGTGGGTGTTATGGGAGTTCTGCTCTTGCGCGTTATTCTCCTATGGTTCTGGGATTTGTTCTTGGCGCGTTTGATAGAAGTGCTTTGGAGGTGGATACAGAATTTTGAGATTATTAGAAGCTTGGTGTTTTACCTCGGTATGATTTTGTCGTTCTCTATATTCGGTGGGGCGGTATACTATCTGCAAAAAAGAATCTTTGATCCGCGCCGCGTGGCTATTCGTCGGTTCCGCTTGAAACAATGCCCGCGCTGCCAAACCAATCTAGACCTCGCCGTTAATTTTTGCCCGCAGTGCGGCCATCAGATTAAAGAACAATGCACCTTTTGCAATCAGGCCCGCCTTGTGGAATTGCCAAGTTGCCCCTACTGCGGTAAGCGCAAATCCGGCTAGCGCTTGATTGAATAATCTGATAATATGAAACTAGTTAATAATTAAACTACCTAATATGCCAGCAAGAAAAAATAAATCAAATGAATCAAGAGTCGCGAGCGAAGGCACTAAAAAGAATCGACCATTAGCCGTTGTTTGTTATTTTTGGATTTTTGCCTTTGTGCCGTTTATTCTTGGGAAGAAAGATCCATTTATTCTTTTCCACGCCAAGCAGGGAGTAGTGCTCGCCCTAGCTTGGTTTCTGGTTTGGGTAATCGGCATAATTCCTATTTTGGGTTGGTTCGTCTTTTTCTTCGGGGGCATTATTCTTCTCGTAGTTAATCTTATGGCCATTATTAAGGCTTGGCACGGCGAAGAATGGAAGATTCCCTACCTTCATGATTATGTGAAGGTTTTGAATTTGTAAACCAATAATTAGATGAGGATTTCAACTTATCAAAAGCTAGCGCCGTTCATCGGTGCAGTTGGTGTTGAAGCGCCATCTCTGTTGTATTATCTTTTTGCTATAGTATCTTTGCGACGCGTGCCCGCGTCAAATCAATTTTTGATGTTTGGTGTAGTGGTTGTAACTTTGTTAGTTGCATTGGGAGTTGGTTATATGGCAACCCGTTGGTTACGAAGTTTGCAGTGGCCGGATACGAATCTCGCTGGCCTTGGTTTTGTATTCATAGTATACGTAATTACTTATACTGTTATTCAGGGTATTCGGATTTTGTTGTTCATCGGTGGCGTGTTGTCGTGTCTTTGGTCATCAACGCCATGTAATCCAATATAGCACCGCTTGTTTTTCTATACGAATTTCTATACGAATTTATAGTCCCTCCTCCCAGAAATTGAATATTACCTTAATTAGAGTAAAGCGTTTAGTTCGTCATTATCTTTTAGATTGTCTATTAGCTGCCGTAGCTCTTGCGCGCGATCTTCCTGGCAGATGAGCAAGGCGTCGCCTGTGTCCACGATAACAAATCCTTCAAGCCCCACCGTGGCGATCAAACGATCGCCTTTATTAATAATGAGGCAGTTTTTGGTATTAATGCCCACGTGTTGGCCCATAACGATGTTTTCTCCAGGGCCTTCTTGCAGGTGTTCTTTAAGAGCAAGCCAGTTGCCGATATCGCGCCATTCTAAATTAACAGGCATAACCGCCAATCTTTTTTCTTTTTCACAAATAGCGTAGTCAATAGCGATGTTGGGCACAGAGTCATAAGCAGCGGCGAGATCGGTATTGTTGAGAATGGCTTCGGTAATAATTTTATGCGTAGGCGAATGGAGATGCAGACGTTCAAGAATATTTTTTACTTTCCACATGAAGATCCCCGTGTTCCATAAGTGCCGGCCGCTTTGCCAGTATTGTTCAGCGATTTCTTTAGTTGGTTTTTCGTGGAAAGCGTCGGTCGCATACACGCCGGGCGCAATCTCCTCGCCTCGCTTAATGTATCCATAGCCGGTTTCTGCATAGGTGGGAGTAACACCGATAGTAATTAAGTGGTTATTTTGGCCCTCAAGGAATTGTTCGCCTCGTCTAAGTGCGTCAAGTAGAATTTCCGGATTTTGAATAACATGATCTGCCGATAACACCACCATAGTTTCGTCGCCATAACCGCGCCTGACCAGTTCCGCCGTGCCATAACAAATTGCCGCCGTCGTATTTTTGGCCATCGGCTCTTGGAGGATGTTTTTTTCTGAAATGTCGGGAAGCTGGGCGCGTACTTCAGAAACCTGAAAATCATTGGAGACCACAAGATAAATGTCTGATACTGGCACAAGCGGGCGTATGCGATCCACTGTTTCTTGCAGTAAGCTTTTGCCCCCAAAAAGAGGGATGAGCTGCTTTGGCCTTTGTTCTCTAGAGAGCGGCCAAAGGCGGGTGCCCGATCCGCCGGCTAAAATTACGATTTTCATTTTTTTATCATATATGTTTAGTTGCTCATTAGCAAGGCATTTGTTAGGATGATGGAGAATATGGCGTCGTGGTTCCCACTACGTCCCGCTCGGCGGGACTGCGCGGGGCAGGCAAGTTCCTCCCAAGGCGGATAAAGTTCAGGCAGAGGTCTGACAATCCCGCACCTTTCGTGGCCTGGTAGCCAAGTGGTAAGGCAGAGGTCTGCAAAACCTCTATACGCGGGTTCAATTCCCGCCCAGGCCTTAAAATACAAAATTTTAATGCTGGCAATTAGACAACCTTAACATTTTTAATAAAAATTATATGTCAGCTATTTTTGCCACCCCCTCGCCAAAACACGAACGCGTGCCCAAGACAAAGCTGCATTATTATATATGAAAACGATAAATGATAGAACTTATATTTTTATTGACGAATCCGGGAAGCCGGAGGTTTATTCAGCGCGAGGTGTGAATTTAGTAGAAGCTAGAAAGGCAACAAAATTCTTAGTTTTGGCGGCGGTGCGATGCAATAATCAGCTTCTGCTACAGCAACACATCACAGATTTCAAATCAATTCTGCTTAAGGATGTTCAGTTATTGAAGATATTTTCTTCAGCATACGCACTTGATAGTTTTCACGCACAGACAGACTATGCGGAAGTTAAGGTAAAATTTTACCAATTTATTAATACGCTTGATGTAAAAATTGACGCACTGGTGGTCGACAAACTGAAATGTTATGAACCCTTAAGGCGAAATCCTGGGAGAATGTATGGAGTGATGGCAGGGCAACTTCTGAAAAATATTTGTCATCAAACCGAAGAGACGGAAATTATTTTTTCCCGCAAAGACAGTAAATTAAAACTGCGGCAAGAACTTGAAGTAGAGGTTGAGCGTATTCGGTTAGAATATCTTGCCGTGCATCCAAAATTGGAAGCAAAACTTTCTATCAACTACCGACATAATCCGCATTATACTCACGGCGGTTTACAAATTGCCGATTATGTTGCGCACGCAATTTTTCAAACGTATGAAAATAATAATAGGACGTGGTATGAAATTATTAAGAATAAGGTCGGTAAAATTCAAGATATCTGCAACAAAAAATACTTCACTCGGAGCAACCCGCTTTAACTATCCACTTAAGGAAGTGCGAACTTCGCACGTTTCATTAAGCGAATTGCTCAAAATGAAGTATAATAATGGAGGCATGGAAGCTGTAAGTGTTCAACGTAACATATGGTATATCGCCCGTAACTCCATTTTTAGTATACCACATCCCTTACTAAAAATAAACAGTTTATCCACAGGCAATAAAATGCGCTCTTATATCGCTCAAAGAAGCACGTTTCCGAATTAACTAATCATTATTTTCAGTACAAAATCTATGGCTATTTTTGCCACGCCATCGCCAAAACACGAACGCGTGCCCAAGATTAAACGCTATTGTACTAATTGCAAGCGTGAGCAAGAGGTTAAGTTAGACGACGAGTTATGTCCGATTTGTCATGAAGCATCGCTTTTGCCTCCTCCAGAAAAACAGAGGCAAGACAGGAAGGCGGTGTAGTGAGATTGAGAATAGAGAATATTGAATATGGAATACAGATGTTTTTGAATTTTTTCTCACAGTTCGTAGTTCCTATATTCTAAATTCTATATTCCATATTCCCGATTAAGTATGTCTTCTCAAGATAGACTGGTGGTGATTGACGGCAATGCTTTAGTGCATCGCGCCTGGCACGCCCTGCCGCCCCTCGCAACTAAGTCCGGCAAAATCGTGAATGCCGTTTATGGTTTTTTGCTGGTATTTTTGAAAGTCTTGAAGGATTTAAAACCAACCCACTGCGTTGTTACTTTTGACTTGCCCGGTCCGACCTTTCGGCATGAACAATTTGCCGAATATAAAGCCACTCGCATCAAGCAACCAGATGAGCTTTACGCGCAGATTCCAATTTTGAAAGAGGTGCTTCAAGCTTTTCATGTTCCAGTAGTAGAAGCTGAAGGGTTTGAGGCCGATGATGTTATTGGCACTATTTCTGAAGTTGCATCAAAAGCGGCCTTGCCGACCATCATAGTTACTGGAGATTTAGACACACTTCAGTTGGTTGACGATCACACGCGCGTTTATACTTTGAAAAAAGGTTTGACTGACACGATTGTCTATGATGCCGCGGCAGTGAAAGAGCGTTATGGTTTGAACCCTGAAGAGCTTGTTGAATATCGGGCCTTGCGGGGCGACCCTTCTGACAACATTCCCGGCGTTAAAGGTATTGGGGAAAAGACGGCGGTTGCGCTGATTAAAGAATATGGAACAGTGGCCCAACTCTATGAAAGTTTAGAAAAAATAAAGACAATCAAGCCGCCATTGACACCGCGGCTTAAAGATATTCTGCTAGAGCATAAAAAAGAAGCGATGATGAGCCGTGAGTTGTCGGAGATTGTTCGCGATGTGCCGATTAGTTTTTCTTTAGACGACTTCCGTCGTCAAGAACCAAATGAGGAAAAAGTAGTTAAATTGTTTCAAGAGTTAGAATTTAAATCTCTTTTGAATAAGATTCCCGCGGCAAAACAGACGACGGAGGCGGTGGCTAAGGGAAATTCGTCAATAGATGAGAATTATGTGTTGGTGAACGATAATGAGGCCTTCCAGTTATTTTTAGCAAAGCTCAAACGGCAAAAAGTTTTCGTTATTGATACCGAAACCACGGGCCTTAATCCGTTCGCGGCCGATCTTTTGGGAGTCAGTTTTTCGTGGCGCGCTCACGAGGCCTATTATGTTGTTACTGACGGGCATTCAGATTTTTTGCAAAGCTTAAAACCATTGCTGGAAGATGAAAAAATAATGAAATGGGGACACAACTTAAAATATGACATTGAAGTTTTGTCGCGCGCCGGGATTAAAATAAAGGGCGCGGCTGGCGATACCATGATCGCTTCTTATCTTTTGAATCCGGGGTCGCGAGCGCACGCTCTTGATACTTTGGCTTTTACTGAATTAGGCCATCGCATGATTCCGATTACCAGTTTGATTGGCGACAAGAAGCCCCCAAAACAGATGAGAGAAGTTCCCGTAAAAGACTTAGCCGATTATTCCTGTGAGGATGCCGATTATACCTGGCGCCTCAAAGAAAAATTTGAGCCGGAGCTGCAAGCGGTTAGGCTAGTTAAGCTTTTTTGTGATATTGAAATGCCACTAGTACCGATGCTCGCTGCTATGGAAGAAAATGGTATTAAGCTTAATGTCAAAGTTTTAGCCAAGATCAAGAAATCCGTGGCAAAACGTTTGGTCTTGCTGGAAAAACATATTTATAAGTTGGCTGGTGTTGAGTTTAACGTGGCTTCCCCTAAGCAGTTGAAAGAAGTGCTTTTTGAGAAATTAAATATACCTAGCGAAGGCATTGGCAAGAAAAAGACCGGACTTTCAACGGCGGCTATGGAGCTGGAAAAACTAAAAGGCGTTCATCCAATCATTGAACTTATTATTGAACATCGAGAATTGTCAAAATTAATTTCTACTTATTTAGATGCCCTACCAGTGTTGATAGATCCACTAACTAATCGTCTACACACGAGTTTTAATCAGACAGTAACGGCCACGGGTCGTTTGTCTTCCTCGGACCCCAATCTTCAAAATATTCCCATACGCACCGAGCTTGGACAGCAAGTACGACGGGCTTTTGTGGCCGAGAAGGGAAAAGAATTATTGTCGGCTGATTATTCGCAAATTGAATTAAGAATAGTGGCCTCGCTTTCGGGAGACAAAGCCATGCTTGATATTTTTAGGCGACATGAAGATATTCACACCGCCACGGCCGCCGCCATTCATAATGTGCCGCTAAGCAAGGTTACCAAAGAAATGAGATATGCCGCCAAAGAAATTAATTTTGGCGTGATGTATGGCATGGGCGCGTGGGGACTGTCCGCACGCACTGGGCTTAGTCGCGAGGAGGCGCAAGAGTTTATAGCTAAATATTTTCAAACATTTTCTGGCCTTAAAGAATATCTGGAGCAGACGAAAGCTATAGCCAAATCAATGGGGTATGTAGAAACACTTTTTGGCCGGCGGCGTTATTTACCGGAGATTAAATCCGGCGTGGCGCAAGTGCGCGCCGCCGCCGAACGTATGGCCGTGAATATGCCCATTCAAGGTACGGCTGCCGATCTCATGAAACTAGCCATGATTAGAGTTTATCAGGGGTTGTCAGCCATTAGTGCAGAGGCTAAACTCGTTTTGCAAGTTCACGACGAGCTGGTCTTGGAAGTGCCCAAGAGCGATGTAAGGCCAGTTGCCATATTTGTCAAAGAGGCGATGGAAACAGTAATTAAATTAAAAGCGCCAATTGAGGCGCATCTAAAGGTTGGCGATAATTGGGGAGACTTGAAAGCCATAGAGCTGTAAGCAATAAGCTGTAAGTATGCCCCGTTAGAAGGCCGTCTTAAGGATTACCTTATATTCTCTAAACGCTAATGTTGCTATGATTATTTACTCAACAGTTTATCTTATCATAAAAAATGTTAAGAACATTTTTTATGGGAAGGCCTTCTAACGGGGTATGGTTTTTTTAATCACCGGTCCTGACACATATCGCGCGCGGCTGAAGCTCCGTGAGCTCAAGGATAAATTCTTAAAAGAAGTTGATCCAAGCGGTCTTAATATGCGCACCGTCAATGGCGCGACACTCACGCTTGAAGGGGTGCGTCATTATCTTGAGAGCCAGCCGCTTTTGGCGCGGCGTCGGCTTATGATTTTTGAAAATGTTTTATCGCACAAAAAATTGGAAGTTCTTGAGGCTGTCTTTGGTGCCCTTGAGCGCGAACAAGAACGCAAAGAAGGCGAAGACAACATCGTTATCTTTTTTGAGGGCGAAGAGCCAACGACAAAAAATCACCTCCACGCCTGGCTGGTTAAGCACGCGCACCTTTTGCGTTTTGCTTTGCTCCAGGGCCGTGAGCTTGAACAATGGGTGGAGGATGAGTGGCGCGGCCGCGGGCGGCGGATTGACCCGAGAGCTGTGAAACGATTAATCGTTTCAACCGGCAACGATCTTTGGAAACTATCAAATGAGATTCAAAAAATAGACGCTTACCTAGAGGCGGGAGTTATGATGGACGAAAAAGCAGTTGCTTTGATGGCCGAGGAGCCGTTTGATGATAATATATTTTCCTTTACTGACGCAGTCATAGGCGGTGATTTAAAAAAAAGTGCTCCTATGCTAATGGAACATTTAGCTCGCGAATTGGCCCCGCAACAATTAATTGCTTTGCTGGAAAAACAACTGCGCGTTTTACTGCTCTTGGCGGAGGCGCCAGCCAGCCGCTCTGCCCCAACCTTACCCGGAATCCATCCTTATATGGTGAAAAGGCTTTGGGCAACGGCGCGGCGATCTGATATTAAGCGGTTAAAGAAAATTTATGCTGATCTTATGAAAGTGGATATAGATCTAAAAAGTTCCACTGGTGATTTTAAAACTTTACTGCTTACTTTTTTAACCAAGTCTTCTTTGAACCAATCTTAGGGACTTATAGTTACGAGGCGCGTTTATCCCGTTAGAAATACCGCGCCCCGCCACGGCGGGGCGGGGGTTATCACTCGGAGCAATTCCCTTGGGGGTCGCAATACCCCGCGGGAATTTCTAACGGGATTTATGCCAAAGTTTCATCAGTCGTGATTTGGTGCGAGCCGCGGCATTTTTTTTCAAGACTTTTTTGTGTACGGCCTTATCAATCATTTTAACTGTTGTCTTTAAAAGCTGTTGCGCGGCGGCGTTTTTAACCTCGGTTAGGCGACGAGCTTTTTTGATGACGCGCCTTAAGTCGTCTTTAACTTTACGATTGATGAACATCCTTTTTTTTGATTGCCGTAGATCTTTGATTGATGATGGTTTATTGGGCATACCCCGTTAGAAGTCCTGGTAAAATAAAATTCCTGAGAGAATTTTATTTTCCGTGGTAATTAAGGTTGCTGGTTGTTTAATAGATTGTCTCATAAGTTTAAGATTGATTATTGTATTGAGCCAGACTTCTAACGGGGCATACCCCGTTAGAAAGTTTAGTTAATAATATAACCTTAACTATCATAGCATCTTTTGTAAGACAGTCAACAGCTATTCTTGACACTGCCATTCTTGACGCACCTTATCATAGATGGCAAGATTGGTTTAGGCGATCTTAAGTAGAGGAATGCTCATTACAGCCAAAAAAGGAGGAGACAATGGAGGAGGTGATTAAAGAGGAAAGCAGTACTTTTCTTCCTGCTTGGGTGGTAATTTTTACCAGAGGACTTATCCTCATGGTAGCCATAGGATTAGCCATAGGATTAGTCCATCTTGTGATAGCCGCCGTAGATGGGAGAATTGCAAAACTCCGAGAGGAGTTGGCTCTTTCCTATACTACCGGGCTTTGCGCTATCGGGGGGCCGACGAACGCTGGATTTTACTGTGGCAATTGGGGATTTCCTGTTCAAGTCGGGGAACTTTTCTACCGTTGCGGCTTGGAAATGGTTGATAATTATCGCATAGTGCACCATTTGCACGTGGCGCAGTTTGCCAGCGAAGAAGAGGCTTTGCGCGGCATCAACCACACCAGCGCCATTTCCTGCGACTTAGACCGCAATGTCGTTGTTGAGGATGCCAAGGGATGGAACATTCCATCCATTAAGCATCTTCAATTAGATTGAGCAACCGACGGATGGCGGCCATCACTACGAGTGCTGGCCGCGTCGAGGGGCACTCCGGTCCGAGTAAACGGGCCAGTTGACAACATAGGAGGTAATGATGGGTACTGCACGGATATCCAGAGGCGTGCCGTTCAAGGTGTTGCTGACGATCGTCCTCTTATTGATCATTCTGTTCCTGGTGCGCACGCTCACGCCGTATCGCGTGGCCGAACGCCGCGCCATTGAGTGGTGCGAACATGCACAAAGAGATTACGCGGCGGCGGTGAGACATTGCACCAGAGAGTGGCAACGGTCGTTCATCTACCGTTACAACTGCAACCTTGCCGCACCAGCATCCGGCGGGGGGACGCTGCTGGGGTTAGCATTGACCGTTCCCTGGTCAAATTCTTACCACCATGTGGGGGTAAGATCAACAGGAGACGTACCATCCTGCAAAGTGGTTTTTCATAGGGTGGAACAGCTCTTGCATCCTGACCGCGGCGCTCCACGTTAGCAAAGAATGGCCCGGAGTTTTCTTTAACGTCAGAGTTAGCTCCGGGCCTCCTTTTTAATCCATTCTTGCGTTGTGGATAGAATGATATCAGGATTGCGCAGTGCGGCTCGCAGCGTATCCTGATCAATTGATACCGGGAGTGCTTCAGCAACGGTGAATGGTCCAATGGCGATGCGCCGCAGGCGCGACACATACCCGCCGGTGCCCAGCGCTTGCCCAATGTCGCGAGCGAGCGCTCGAACATACGTGCCTGATGAACAGTGAATAATCAGTCGTAACTTTGGGTATTTATATTGACTAAGTTTAATTTTATAAATAGTAATATAATGCGGTTTTATGTTAACATTGCCGCCACGCCGTGCAATTTTATATAAACGTTGTCCCCCCTGCTTTTTGGCGGAGAAAGCCGGCGGGATTTGTTTCTGCTCGCCGATAAATTTTCTTAACACTTGTTCAACCTCTGCAATCGGCGGCTTAAGGATTACAGCTGATGGCTCAATGGGCCCCTCCGCGTCGTCCGTGGTCGATGTCGCGCCAAGAGTGATTTCTACCTCATAGGTTTTATCCAAACCAACCAAGCGACCAAGCAGCTTAGTGGCTGCTCCGAGTCCTAGAATGAGCAGTCCAGAGGCAAGCGGGTCAAGCGTGCCCGCGTGACCAACCTTTATGCCGGCGCGGTGACCGCCAAGCATGGACCTTATGGTTTCTACCGCGTCGTGCGATGTTGGTCCAATGGGTTTGTCAATAAACAGAAATTCAGAAAGAGGTGTGGTTGTGTGATTGACAGACATAATTTTTTTCAGTATACTTCGACAACTGTTGTTTAACAAGAGTTTAGTTTAATAACTGTCCATAACTTTTGACTTAAACTTTTGCATTTTCCCGCCCGGAGGCGCCCGCCTGCCGTCGGGCAGGGATCAGCCTTGGGCTGAGACCTTTGCCTTTTGAATTATCTTATATGAATGTATCAGAACTAGCTCGTAGACTCAATGTTTCGCCAAACTATCTTAGGGATATGCTCCCAAAGATTGGCTTTGACGTTGGTCGACGCGCCATCAAAGTGGACGACCGTGTGGCCGAATCCATTTTACAAAAATGGCCGTCTTTAATGCGCGAGTTGGAAGATAAGGCCGTTCGCGATAAGCAGGCGGCCATAGACCAAGCCATTCAGGAGGCGCCCAAGGAGGTTCAGATTCCGTCATATTTAACAGTTCGTGAATTTGCCCAAGCCCTTCACTTGTCTTTGCCGTTGCTTATGACGGAACTTATGAAAAACGGCATTCTGTCGTCGGTCAACGAAAGGCTGGATTTTGATACGGCGGCCATTGTGGCTGAAGATTTAGGATTTTCCGTGAAGCGTAGTACTGAAGCGGCGAGCGATAAGGGTACGGTGGCGATTGAAGAAAAAATTAAAACAGCCCTGGCCGAAGCAAAAACATTGCAGCCGCGCCCGCCAGTGATTGTAGTGATGGGCCATGTCGATCATGGTAAAACAAAACTTCTTGATACTATCCGTCATACCAATGTTGTGGCCGGAGAGGCTGGCGGCATTACCCAGCATATTGGCGCTTATCAGGTTGAGAAGAATAATAGACTTTTAACATTCATTGATACGCCCGGCCACGAAGCGTTTCGGGCCATGCGCTCGCGCGGCGCCAAAGTGGCTGACATTGCCATTTTGGTTGTGGCTGCCGATGATGGAATTAAGCCGCAAACCAAAGAAGCGCTATCAATCATTCAGAGTGCCGGTTTGCCGTTTGTGGTAGCCGTAAATAAAATTGATAAACCAGAAGCTGATATAGAAAAAGTAAAACAGGAGTTGGGAGCAATGAACCTTATCCCGGAAGACTGGGGCGGTCAGACAATTATTGTTCCGCTCTCGGCCAAAACAGGAGAGGGGATTGAGCATCTTTTGGAGGTTTTATTGTTGGTCGCCGAGTTACATAAAGATACAATTGTTGCCGATCCATCAGCACGTGCTTTGGGTACGGTAATTGAGGCGCACATAGATCGTGGTGAAGGACCAGTAGCAACATTGTTGGTGCAAAATGGCACATTGCGGTTCGGCGATTTGGTTATTCAAGAGGGTACTTTGATTGGCAAAGTGCGATTACTTCGAGACTATCATGGCGAAACTATTATGGTCGCGGCGCCATCAACACCAATACGTATTTTAGGATTAAAAGAAGCGCCTGAAGTTGGAGATATTTTGGAATCCGGCGATCCAAAAATATCATACTTGTCGCCGGTAAAAAAGAAACAGGTCAGGCGCGGCGCCGCAGCAGAGCTCATGATTCGCACGGAAGAATCCAGCGTGGCCAAAGTGACTGTGCCGGTTCTTCTTAAGGCCGATGTTTTAGGTTCTTTGGAAGCGATTATTGAGTCAATCGCTAAAATTGAGCATCCAGAAGTCGGGATTCAGGTCATTAGCAAGGGGTTGGGGAATATTACCGATGCCGATGTTCTGCGCGCCGAGGCAAGTCGGGCACTGATTGCTGGATTTCATGTTCAGGTAACGCGTGAAGCCACTGATTTGGCTCAGGAAAAAGGAGTGACAATAAAAATTTATGACATCATTTATAATTTGCTTGATGATCTTAAGGAGAGACTCTCTGAAAAACTGTCACCCGAGATTATTAGCACTGATCTTGGTCGCGGCACGGTCGTGGCTGTTTTTCGACAAGAGTCCCAATGGCAGATTGTCGGCGTGCGCGTTGACAATGGCATGATTAAAGAATCCGCTAAGGCTAGAATTTTGCGTCATGGGGAAGTGGTCGGCGATGGCGCAGTTGAGCGTTTGCAGGCCGGCAAAGAAGTGATTAAGGAAGCTGTTGCTGGAACTGAATGCGGAGCGCAAATCGCCACGATAACCAAAATTATGGCTGGAGACAATATTGAATTTTATCAAGAGGAGGAGCGGACAAGAACATTGAGTTAAAATTAAGAATAATGAATCAGGAATAATGAAATATAGTCACGAAATTACGAAACAATACGAAAGGTACGAAAAATAATCTATTCTTTGGACAAGCCGTATTTCGTATGTTCGTATTCATTTCGTACTTTCGTATGGGCTTAGAGATTCGATATTAGAATTTAGAGTTTTCAATTGTTATGTCTCGTCGTTTAGAGCAAATGAATTCGCTGTTGCGGGAGAGGATTAGTCAATTTTTACTTTTCAATTTTGAATCGCCACCCGGTGTTTTGGTGACTATTACTCGTGTTGAAACCACACCGGATTTACATGAGGCCAAAGTTTACGTCAGCATCTTGCCCAAAAATACTAGAGGTAGTATTCTGGAGAGTCTCCGCAAGATGGCGCCGGAAATACGCCGTTCGCTTTATCACGATTTGGAAACTCATTCCGTACCCATAATTGTTTTTCTCATTGATGAAGCAGATGTGCGGGCGGCTGGCGTGGAAGAGCTCTTAGATTCTCTTCGTGACACCAGTTAACCCCGGTCGTTGCGGCGGAGACCGTACTTGCCAGAGCAAAACTCTCACCGGGCATTATTTTCCTTCGCCGGAGATCCTGTGGTCCCTGCCTACCGGCAGGCAGGTGGCAGGCAGGTTGCTGCGGGGGCTTAGGCGAATGGAGAACCCCTCAAGACTTCTTGACCGTCTGAAGTCCCGCAGTGCGGGACGAAGGAGGTGGCAAAGGATGGTGCGGGGCTTCGGAAGAATGAAAATAGAGATACCCATCCCGCCAGGGCAGGACTGCGGGGAGTACACAAATAAGTTTCATTATCTAACCACACTTAAATGACGGTATTTTCTCATTACCGCAAAGCTTTAGAAGCGTTGCTGGGAGCCAAAAATCCAATCTTTATTCTTTTGCAAAGTGTTGACGCAGACGCCTTGGGCTCAACCATGGCTTTGGTTCACGCTTTGGAGAAAGCGGGAGTTCAGCCAACGATTTTTTGCGCGTCAGCTATACCAACTTTTCTGCAATTTTTAGTGAAAGGCAGAGTCATTGAGAATGACGGCAATAAGCTAAATCTTGAACATTACGATTTGGCCATCGTGACAGACGCTGGCAGTATCCATCGTACTGGTATACAATCAAAGCTTGAAGCATATGTTCAAAATGGCGGCCGGCTTTTAAATATTGATCATCATCATGTTCATGAACCGTTTGGTACGGTTAATCTTATTGATGAAATGGCGTCTGCCACGGCCGTTCTTGTTTATGATATTCTGAAACTGGGTGGGTGGGCCATTGATGCGGATATTGCGACATCAATTCTAGTTGGCATTGTGGCCGACACAGACAATTTTTCAAACGCTGGCACCACTATGCGCGCTCTAACGATTGCCGCTGAGTGTTACGCCAAAGGAGCGGAAGTTCGCCAAGTGTGGCGCGGTCTTTACCGCCATCAACCGCTTCAGGCACTACAGTTGTGGGGATTGATTCTTTCGCGCCTAGAGAGGAATGATCGCTGGGGCATTGTGGCAACTATTATTCTTCAGGAAGATTTCAAGCGTCATGGCTTGAGCGATGAAGCGATTGATGGGTTGGCGAATTTTTTGAGTTCCCTGTCAGATACCAAGGCGACCATGGTATTGACAGAAATATTAGATAATCAGATCAAGGGTAGTTTGCGAACGACCAGAGATGACATAGACGTATCTAAATTGGCCACTGCTCTTGGCGGTGGCGGCCACAAGAAAGCAGCTGGATTTACGGTGCCGGGCAGACTTGTGCGCACCGAACAAGGCTGGCGAATAGTATAAGATATTATGGCTCTACGGCTTATGGCCTACAGCTGATTTGGCGCTAGGGGATGGCCAGGTCTTTACTTTTGTTATTATTTTCACTATCCTAACACTACATATGGTTCTCATTCCTACTGTCATTGAAAAATCCACCTATGGTGAGCGCGCCTACGATATTTATTCGCGCCTGCTTAAAGAGCGCATCATTTTTCTCGGAGATGTCATAGATGATCACGTGGCTAATACCGTCATCGCCCAGTTGCTTTTCCTGGACTCCGACGGGTCTAAAAAGGATATCAAACTCTACGTCAATACGCCGGGTGGTTCAGTTACTTCTGGCTTGGCTATTTATGACACCATACAGTACGTTAAAGCCGACGTGGCTACCATTTGCGTTGGTCTGGCTGGCAGCATGGGCGCCGTGTTGCTGGCCGCTGGCACGCGCGGCAAAAGATTTATTTTGCCCAATGCCGAGATCATGATTCACCAAGTGATGGGCGGCGCCGAAGGCCAAGCCACGGACATTAAAATTCGCGCTGAACATATTTTACGCATTCGTGACCGCCTAAACCGTATTTTGGCCCACCATACTAAACAGTCCGTGGCTAAAGTTGAAAAGGACACAGATCGTGATTATTTCATGACCGCCGAGGAAGCTCAAAAGTACGGCATTGTTGACAAAATTATTTCCTCAACACCGACCATAGTGGAGTAATCCAAAAGCATTTGCAGACTCGACAAGATCATTTAGTGGTGATCTTGTTATTTTTTGTATTTAAGAAAATTTGCTTTTTATAATTTTTTATGCTATAATATAATATATACAGAAATTCTGGTGCTTATTTAGTAAAACAAAAATCA
Organism: Candidatus Uhrbacteria bacterium RIFCSPLOWO2_01_FULL_47_25; assembly: GCA_001791325.1. Lineage (GTDB taxonomy): Bacteria > Patescibacteriota > Patescibacteriia > GWA2-46-9 > GWA2-46-9 > GWA2-46-9. Next base: position 27,383 of record MGEK01000015.1, read on the forward strand.
AAGTCAAAAAATGTGAACCTCCTTAAGTTTAATCAATCTTTTTCTCACGTTCCAGCTCGCTGGTCATGGCTATCTATTGCTATGGCTGTTTCTCTTTCTGTCCTCACCTTGTCGTTGGCTGTTTCAAATGACAATTTACCGTTAGATCTTACCAATCCACTATCTATCTATAGAGTACAAGCTCAAGTCTCCGGACTCGTAGCTGGCTGGGCACTTGATGAGGGAACGGGTACGACCGCATCTGATATTTCAGGAAACAATAATACCGGCACTCTTGCCAACGGCCCTACTTGGACCACCGGAAAATATGGCAATGCGCTCTCTTTTGACGGCGCCAATGATTATGTCAACGTTCCTGACGCGGCTTCTCTTGATCTGACCAGTTGGACAATCTCGGCCTGGATTTATCCCACCTCACTTCCTTCTGTAACTTGGAAAACCATTCTTTGTAAGGGAGGAGACTGCACCAACTACTACCTCCAGACCTACGGCACAGAGCTCGAAGGCGGTTTTGAGTCCCCGGCCGGTAACTGGCGTCGTTTCCGCACTACTGGCGCCGCACTCCAGCTCAACACCTGGTACCATGTGGCTTTTACCTTTGATGATGCGACCAATACAGGCAAGGTCTACATTAATGGCGGGGAGCGTTTCTCCAAAACCGAGACCGCTGCACCAGTGACCACTGCCACCCCGCTTCGTATCGGGACAGACAACTGGAATGAAAACTGGAGTGGCCTTTTGGACGATCTTCGCATTTACAACCGCGCGCTCTCACAAGCCGAGATCCAGACAGAAATGAATACTCCTCTGGGCGGCGTTCCTCCCCCCTCCTTTGATTTCTCTCTTGCAAACTCTGGCAATATCTCAGTCACTCAAGGTCAATCTATCACTAATACCATCACCGCCACGCTCTCTTCTGGATCAGCCCAATCTATCTCGTATTCTGCCTCTGGTCTGCCCACAGGCGCCACGGCCTCCTTTTCTCCCGCCTCTTGCTCTCCCACCTGCACCACAACCATTACTCTAACCACTCAAGCCTCAACACCCACTGGCAATTCAACTATTACTGTCACTGGTACTGATGGCAGTCTCTCGCGAACCACGAGCTTTACGCTTACTGTTCAAGCTCCATCTGACACCACTCCGCCAGTCTTATCCAACGGCTCACCATCAGGAACGCTCTCGGCTGGCACCACTCAAACCACAATGCAAGTAACGACAAATGAAAATGCCACATGCAAATATGGCACAACTCCCAATACTTCTTATGCCTCTCTTCCAAATACATTCTCTACCACAGGAGGTACCACACACTCTACTACTATCACAGGCCTTACCAATGGATCTTCCTACAATTACTATGTCCGATGCCAAGATGCTGCTGGCAACCCAAACACATCTGACTATACAATATCATTTTCTATTGCCGCTCCAGTGGCATTCAATTTCTCACTCACCAATAGTGGAAATATATCAGTCACCCAAGGGAACACCGCAATCAATACTATCACTGCCAACCTAACCACTGGAACTCCGGCTTCTCTTAGCTTTTCAACGGCTGGTCTGCCAACTGGCGCTACATCGTCATTTTCTTCAGTATCCTGCACCCCCAACTGCTCAACCGCTCTCACAATCTCCACCCAATCTTCAACCCCCACTGGCAATTCAACCATCACTGTTACAGCTCAAGGCGGAGGAGCAACGCAAACCACCACCTTCACTCTAACGGTAAATGTTTCATCTCCCGACACCACTCCTCCCACAGTCTCCATCACCACTCCAGCTAACAACTCTACAGTTTCTGGCAATACAATTGTTACCGCAAATGCTTCTGACCCCACAGTGGCAGGGCAGACCACCTCTGGCGTCGCTGGCGTTACTTTCTTCTATGACCTGGTTAATCAAATAGCTGATATACTAACTTCTCCCTTCACCACTCTCTGGAATACTTCAGCTATTCCAAATGGAATACATACTCTGATCGCCCGAGTGAGAGATGTGGCTGGCCTCTCCACCAACTCTGCGCCCATCAGTGTGACGGTGAGTAACGGGCCTTCGCCGGTGGGGAATGTCTACTATGTGGCAACGACCGGAAGCGATACAAACTCAGGAACTCAAACACAGCCATGGCGGACCATCCAAAAAGCGGCAAATATGGTCAATTCCGGAGATACAGTTTTGATCCGCGGTGGGGTGTACAACGAAAAAATAACCATGACTCGCTCCGGTCAGGCTGGAAGCCCTATCACATTTAAGAGCTACCCCGGAGAAACAGCGGTTATTGATGGAACTGGTATTGTGCTACAAAGCTACTTCGGCATACTATCCCTCGATGCAACAGCATCCTATATTAATATCTCTGATATAGAAATTATAAATTCTTCATGGATGGGTATTTATGCAGCACGACCAGTAGGAATTATTGTTGATAATGTAAACATCCATGACAACGGATTTAGCGGACTAACATTCAATTGCCTCGGTGTGAATGTGCGAAGTAATAGCCGCGTCATTAATTCTAAGTCACACCACAACTACCAAGCAGGGCTCATGGTAAACAACTGTCCCGGCGGCTACTTCACTTTTAAAGATAACGAAGTGTACAACAACGTCGGCGCCAGTAATTACGATGGGATTCAGATTAACGATACTCCATATGTAGCGGTGCTCAACAATATCGTTCGTGATAATTGCGGGCCCAGTGGGCCGCCTTGCGGCGGAGATTCCATCGATGCGGGCGGCACGAACACGTTGGTGTCCCCCTCCCATCATTTGATTTATGAAGGCAACAGGGTGTCAGGACCGCAGGATGTGGCCGTCAAAATGAACAACGAACCACTTTACAGTATCATCCGTCGAAATACTTTAATAGGAACAGGCATTGTCTTATATGAAGGACCTTCAAAGATCGCTGTCTATCACAATACCGTGGTGAATCCGGGCGGTGAGGCGGTGCAAGTCTGGGGTAATGGGGACAATGTGAATGGTTTGAACTTCGAAGGACTGCAGATAAAAAATAATTTCTTTGTCGACTCAGGGG
>MGEK01000016.1 GCA_001791325.1 Candidatus Uhrbacteria bacterium RIFCSPLOWO2_01_FULL_47_25
TGCCAAACGCCCTCACTGGTCGCTGAAGTTAAAATCGCCAATCCAATTTTTATCCATTCATAATCAGGAGTGCAATATATGGTGGCCTAATACATCGTCTTGACGAAATAGTATTACGGGCGTAATGTGGGTGAGATGCTGCTGGGCAGAGCGGCGAGTACCATCACAACCACAACATAGCTGATGGCGAGGAGCCTAGGCGATTGGAGGACAAAATGACAGGAGAGCATTTAAGGAAGCTGTCGAGGAGTCAAGTAATCTTTCGCATCAAGTGTGTGCAATTTCACCCCCAATTTGATGGTTGCCCTGAAACGGTAATCGCTGATTTTGTGTCTTTTTACCAACATCGGATCAACGGTTATTGGGGTCGAGCCAGAATCATCTTCACGGAATGGGGATTTCAGCGCGGAGAGCCCTTGCGTGTCGAGGTGACCCCGTTCTTGTTTACTGACGAAGGAGTCAACTCTCATCTGGCTATTGTCAGAGAATGGGATCAATATCCAACACAGCGGAACATGGGTGACGAGAGCGCAGGAGCCTTCGTTTGTTACAAGAATAGTGATAAGGTGGATCAGATTCCTCTTCGAGGGCTTTTTGTGCAATTGCTCCTTTCACGCTGTGTAGGGATCCTGCATGCTTCGTCACAACACCGGCACCGGAATGAGCCCTTTTTTGAACCCTCCCACACTGCTTGTTTCGCTCATGAGATCGTGATACGTCTTTGTGGGTGGCTGGAGGCGACACGACAGAAATGGGCAGCGATAGGGGCAGTCTAGTCAACCGACATAAGCCTCAACGCACTCACGGCTCGTCGCTGCTCCGGCGAGCCGACCTTTTTATTATTTTATAATATGCTATAATACTATAATTATGGTGTCTCAAAACCGCCGCTATATTTTTTTAGGTCCGCAAGGATCCGGTAAGGGGACTCAAGCCAAGATGTTGGCTGATATGCTTGGCCTGCCGCATATTTCTACGGGAGATATTTTCCGCGCCGCCGTTGATCAAAATACTATTTTAGGTCATCATATTGCAACGGGGCTTTCTTCCGGTAAACTCATTTCAGACGAAGACACGAATTCTCTGATGGCTGATCGCCTGGCCGCTCAGGATGCAAAAAATGGGTTTATTTTAGATGGTTATCCCAGGACCATGGCACAGCTTGAATTTTTAGAGCAACTGGCGCCCCCCACAAAAATTTTTTTTCTTGATCTGTCGGATAATGAAGCGGTAAAAAGGTTGGTGGGTCGTTTAGTGTGCTCGGGCTGCGAGAATGTGTTTCATTTGGCGCACAAGCGTCCAAAAATAAAGGGTGTTTGTGACAATTGCGGCGGCGAGCTTGCCCAGCGAGACGATGATGTTGAAACAGCTATTAGGGAACGATTACGGTTGTACCACAAAGAAACAGAACCTCTCATTTCTTTTTATGAAAAGGACGGTCGCTTAATAAGGGTGGATGGTCGGCCAGATATTAAAACGGTTCATAAGGTTGTTTCAGAAGTTTTGCAATTGTGATTTATTCGGCAAAAGAAATTAAGATATTACATGCAGGCGGGCGACTTTTAGCTCAAGTATTAATGGAGATTACGGCTATGGTTAGGCCGGGCGTTACGACGGCCGAACTGGATGCTTGCGCTGAAGCGCGCATTAGAGAGTTGGGCGGCATACCATCGTTTCTTGGGTATCGCGGTAATTTGTCGACTACTCCTTTTCCATCAACTCTTTGTGCTTCAATAAATGGAGAAGTGGTTCATGCGCCGGCCGTGCCATCAAGGACTCTTAAGAAAGGGGATATTATAGGTCTTGATATAGGCATGCGTTATCCAGCCCGGAGCGGTTTATGTACTGATATGGCTGTGACTGTTGGGGTGGGGACGATTTCGTCCGAAGCTGTTAAATTGATACATGTTACTAAAGAAGCTCTGCGCTTGGGTATTAGTCAAGCCAAAGCAGGGGCTAGAGTGCGCGATATTGGCGCGGTCATTCAGCAGCACGTTGAATCTGCCGGCTATAGCGTGGTTAAAGATCTTACGGGGCACGGTGTTGGCAGAGAAGTTCATGAGGATCCGGAAATTCCAAATTTTGTTATTAATGGGTCTATTGGAGAGAGACGGCTCGCGAGCGGGATGGTGATCGCCATTGAGCCTATGGTGAACATCGGTACTCCAACGGTCAAAACAAAGTCCGACAATTGGACGGTCACGACGAGTGATCAGAGCCTATCAGCTCATTTTGAACATACCATCGCTATTACTAATAATGGGCCGTTGATTTTGACGTTGCTGTGATTATTGTCAGGTAGTATATAGTATTCAGTATTTAGTATTTAGCATAGATTTTGCATTGAATTCTTTATTCATCATTCTTGATTCATAATTCTATCACCATGAATATCTTGGGTATTGATTACGGCCGGGCGCATAAGGGGCTGGCCATTGGAGACACAGGAACAAAAATCGCCATGCCTCTTAAAACTTTTGATCATTTATCGCATGTTGATTTTATAAAGGAGTTAAAAAAAATTATTTTATCCTACCGTATTGATTTGTTAGTCGTCGGCGTACCAGTTACTTGGCCAGAAGACAAAAATCGGCTCGGCATGCGCGATGAAGTGGAAAAATTTGCTAAACTGATTTCCCAAGAGCTTAATATGCCCGTTGAGTTAATAGATGAAAGGTACACTAGCGATGCCGCCAAGAAATTGAGAAAGGAATATCCGCTAGGTAATGAGCATGCTTTGTCGGCTATGCTGATTTTGCAAACTTATTTTGATCGTGGGGTAAACTAGTGCGGGGATATGCCCCGCACCTTTCGGCGTTACGAACGCCACAACTGAACCCAAACTCAACTTATGATCAATCATGATTATTATTTAACTCAAACAAGTGTAATTACGGGCGTTCGTCGGGGATATTATAAGCTTGCAGTTTTAGCTATTGACCCTCCCTGTACTTTAGCGCAAAAGCAAGCGATTACAAGAACGACAACGCCGCAAAGGTGCGGGGTATGACCAGTAATGTTCTTGCCGTGATTTTACGCCAAGAAGATTGGCGCGAAAATGACGTTTTGGTAACAATGTACACTCGTGAATACGGCAAGCTGGAGGCAGTGGCTAAGGGGTTAAGAAAGATAGAAAGTAAATTAGTTAGTCATTTGGAGCCATTAACAACGGCGGAGATTTTTATTGTGCAAGGACGGCGTTGGCCTATAGTCGCTGGCAGTTTTGTGGAAAATCCACGCTTCAGTTTGCGAACCGATCTCTCTCATTTAGTTTCAGCCGGAGCTATTGCCCATTTAATAGATTTAATGACACCATTAGAAAATCCAGATGAGCGTATCTATGGTTTACTGGAGGACACTTTGTCTATTGTCACAGAAAATTTTTTAGAGCCAGCCACCGGTCAATTATTGGTGCATCTATTCGCTTGGAAAATGTTAGCCGCTACGGGTTATCGGCCTCAGCTCAAGATCTGTCTTCAGTGCCATCATCGCATAGCTGGCGAGAAGTTTTTCTTTTCACCTCGCCGTGGCGGCATCATTCACAGTCGCTGCCATAGTCATGGCCAGCTACTCCATATTGAAATTAAAACAGCAGCATTAAAGGGTCTTACATACATGCTTGAAGCGCCTATGAATATGACTCTTCGCCTGCGTGGAGAACGGCAGGCTTTTATTGAAATGACCACCGTGATCTCACGAACATTTGAGGAACGTTTTGAAATTCCATTTCCAGCGATCGCTTCAGTTATTTAATAATGCACACTTTACCCCGCACCTTGAGAAAGGCGTCCCGCTGAGCGGGATAAAGCCGTGGGCTTCACTTAATGGCTTTTTTCTGGTAAATTAAAGAGCATGTTACGTTCTCATTCTGTCAAAGAATTAATTTCAGTTCCCATTGGCACGAGTGTCACTTTGGCCGGATGGGTGCATCGGCGGCGGGACCACGGGCCGCTCATTTTTATTGATTTACGTAACCGGCGAGATTTAATGCAGGTGGTCATTCGCGAGAAAGATTTTTCCGCTTCGGAGCAGCTTCAGCTTCGCGAGGCGATTCGGCCGGAAACCGTGGTACAAATTCAGGGGGTGGTTCAGGCCAGAAAACCCGGTAATGAAAACCCCGATATCGCCACGGGCAAAATAGAAGTAATCGCAGAGAAAGTGATTATTATCAATAGCGCTGAAACGCCGCCGTTTGTTTTGGACGATCCTTCGGTTGTCGTGGGTGAAGATGTCAGGATGAAATATCGTTATCTTGATTTGCGGCGTGAACGGTTGCAGAAAAATATTTTATTGCGCCATGAGGTTATCAGAGCCATGCGAGAGTATCTCATAGCGCGAGATTTTATTGAAATAGAAACTCCATATTTGGGCAAATCAACGCCAGAAGGAGCGCGCGATTATCTTGTACCCTCTCGTCTGCACGCCGGCAAATTTTACGCCCTGCCGCAATCACCGCAACAATACAAACAGCTTTTGATGGTGGCTGGTTTTGAAAAGTATTTTCAAATAGTGCGCTGTTTCAGAGACGAAGATACTCGCGGCGACCGTCAGCCGGAGTTCACCCAATTAGATATTGAAATGTCCTTTGTTGAGCAGGATGACATATTGCGCTTGATAGAAGAAATGTACATACACTTAGTAAAATTAGTTACTCCGGAAAAACACATAACTTCCATTCCGTTTCCTCGTCTCTCGTATGCCGAGGTCATGGCCAAATATGGCACGGATAAGCCGGACTTGCGCAAAAATCCTGACGATCCAAATGAATTAGCCTTTGCTTTTATTCTTGACTTTCCAATGTTTGAAAAAAAGGAAGATGGTAGTTTAGGGGCCGTGCACCATCCATTTACAAGACCAAGGATAGCAAACATGGCAGAGCTTAAATCGGCTGATCCATTAACTATTCTCGCCGATCAATATGATTTTGTTTTGAATGGATATGAAATTGGCGGAGGGAGCATTAGAACGCATGATCCCAAGATGCTTCAGGCGGTGTTTGAAATCCTTGGCCATTCACCAGAGGACGTGCGGGCACAATTCGGACATCTTTTAGAGGCATTCCGTTATGGCGTGCCGCCGCACGGGGGTATCGCGCCCGGTGTTGATCGCTTTATTATGATTCTCGCTCATGAACCGAATATCCGCGAAGTCATGGCCTTTCCCAAGACCGGCGATGGCCGAGATTTAATGATGAACGCGCCGAGCACGGTCAGCGAGCAGCAGCTCAAAGAACTTCACTTGAAAATTGTTCCATAAGCTCTATGGCTTACGGGCTTATAGCTTCAGACTCAACTCTATGGTTCCCAAAACGCTTCAAAAGCATCTCATAAAGATTGGCGTCAACGCCGACGCCGTGGCCCACAAGACCGTTTACACGGCCTATGATTTAGCTAAAACAACCGGCGTTAATTTGGCGCATATCGCCAAAACCATTCTTATAAAAGTGGAGCCTCATTATGGGGAAAACAAATTCAAGCACATCATCGCCGTCTTGCCGGCCTCGCATCAGCTTGATTTAAAAAAATTTAAGGCGGCACTGAAAGCCAAAAAAATTAGCATTGCCGACGAACGCCTTATGTCTAAGTTGTTTAAGATTAAAGCGGGAGCATTAACTCCTTTTAGCGCTATGCATGGGAACGTTCCGGTTTTTATTGATAAGGCATTACTCAAGGCCAAGAAAATAATGACCAGAAGCGGAAGTTTCACCGATTCAGTTTTCTTAAAGCCAAAAGATTTTTTAGAGGCCACGGCCGGTTCTATATCCAGCTTTGCCAAGAAAGTCATTGGTAAAAAGTAGAATAAGAGAATAATAACTCATGCATAGATTTAAGCTGGATAAATTTGAAGGACCTCTTGACCTCCTGCTTCAACTTATAGAGAAGCAGGAGTTAAGTATTACTGATGTTTCGTTGGCTGCTGTCACTGAGCAGTATTTAAATTATCTTGAAGCGCATCAAGATTTGTCACCTGAAGACTTAGCTGATTTTTTAGTGGTGGCGGCTAAACTTTTGCTTTTGAAGTCGCGTGTGCTTTTGCCAGATTTGTTTTTGACCGACGAAGAGGATGCTGAATTGGGGCTCGCGGAACAGTTGGCTATTTATAAATTATATGTTGAAGCCAGTCTTAAACTTGCCAGACGTCTGCGTACCCGCCATTTTTCGTATGCCCGAGAACGTTTGCCAGTCGCCGAAACAGCCACCTTCAGTCCGCCGCCCAGTTTGACTAGCGAAGCCATGCGCCACGTATTCATAAAGGTTCTGGAAAATCTTAAAGAATTTGTGCGGCCAATACCGGAACTCATTGCGCGCACGATTAGCTTGCAAGAAAAAATTATAGCATTGCGCAAACTGCTTGAAACTGGATCGGAGATTGATTTTCACAGATTTATGCAAAACGCCCAGAGCCGTATGGAAATTATCATTAATTTTTTGGCCATCTTAGAGCTGATTAAGCAGCGCTACGTCATAGCCCGGCAGGAAAGTCATGGAGCGAGCATTGTTTTGACGCGCCTTGAACCCAATTAAAACCGCTTTCGTAGTTTAATAATTTTCATCGTAAGGCTATTTATTTAACAAAGTATGTCCCCACTCAAAAACAATATTGAAGCAGTGCTTTTTATATCTCCAAGACCAATGTCCATTCGCCGTTTGGCGTCTATTTTAGATGCCGAGGAAGCGGCTGTTAGAAAGGCCTTGTCCGAATTGATTGATGAGTATGCTGGCCACCTCGGCGGATTAGTAATCGCCGAGCACGAAGGGGAGGTGCAGATGATTACCACTGCTGATACGGCAACAGCGGTCCAAAAATTCTTAAAGGACGAAACGACCGGTGAGCTCACCAAACCATCTCTTGAGACCTTAACGATCATTGCTTATCGGGGCCCTATTACCCGTTCTGATTTGGAAAAAATACGCGGCGTTAACTGTAGTATTATTTTGAGAAATTTAATGATGCGCGGTTTAGTGGAAGCCAAGGATGACAAGAAGCGACTTATTACTTTTTACACAATCTCAATGGAGTTTTTAAGATTTCTTGGTCTCAAGAACATCTCAGAATTGTCCGATTATTCCTCGCTGCACGGCGCTGAGGTGCTTCAACAATTCCTGAATCAGGATGATTTGACAGAGACGCCAGAGGTATGAAGATAAGCATTCATCAATCTACGCTTGCATTCAGTATGGCGAGCGGCATATTACTGGTCGTTCTTAATATTGCGATTTTTACTCTTTCTTTCCCCGGCTTGGCCGCCGAATCAGAAGTTGCTTCATTGCGGCAAAATCATCTTCCCGCGCAGCGAGATGTTTACCGTCCCCCGCCCCCGCCAACATTTTTGTCAGAGTTAAATTTGCGCGCGGCCGATATTAGCGTAGATGACCCAGAGCCATTACCGATGCTTCGTTATCATTCTAACGATTTGATATCTCTGGCCAGCTTGACCAAATTAATGACCGCTCTTGTGGTTATTGAAAACAAACCAAACTGGTCGTCGGCTGTCACGATTAAGGAGGCAGATCAAAGAGGTGGCGCCAAACCAAGAATCTTCCCGGGAGAAAAAATCACCATTAGAGATTTGTGGCATTTAATGCTTGTTAGTTCAGATAATGACGCTACGGTCGCCCTCGTTTATGGTTTAAACCTGGAGGAGCAGGGGTTTGTAAAACTTATGAACGAACACGCCCTAAAACTTGGTCTAACCAGCACGCATTTTGTTGAGCCAACAGGATTGTCCCCCGAGAATGTTTCAACCGCACGTGAATTTGCGGTAATCGCGCGCCATGCTTTGTCGCAAAAAATTATTACTGACGAGTTGTCTCTGACCAATGTCAATATCAAAGTTGACGGTGAGGAGCGCAGAATTTTTAGTAGTGATCAGCAGTTTAAAAATTTTCGCAACGCAGAGCAGGATGGCTGGATTTATGTAGCCGGTAAAACCGGTCATGTTGATGAGGCTGGTTATAATGTCGCCATCTTGTCACGCAATAATCAAGGAGCAGAAATTTTAGCTGTTATTTTAGGAAGTCCCACTTCAGAAGAGCGGTTGAGAGCAACCGATCGTCTCATTAAATGGGCCTTTGGGGAATTGTCAAAATAATAAAACTCATTTGTACTCCCCGCAGTCCCGCCCTGGCGGGGCGGGATAAATAGGGGAATAGCATACTGTTGCAGTGCATAAGGCCAGATACATCTTGCACTCCTTGGAGATCCAAGGAGTATGCAAATTCACAGAATTAGCTACGGTATCCGGGGATTTGGCCG
>MGEK01000017.1 GCA_001791325.1 Candidatus Uhrbacteria bacterium RIFCSPLOWO2_01_FULL_47_25
CAAATCCCCGGATACCGTAGCTAATTCTGTGAATTTGCATACTCCTTGGATCTCCAAGGAGTGCAAGATGTATCTGGCCTTATGCAGGGCAGCCGTATATGTCTAAGAACCTTTGGCACAAGGCTGAAGAACTCCGTCTCATGGGGTCAGATTTGATTTATTAAGCTTACTTAGTAAGTGTTATATTTTACTCACTATTCCTTTCACAGCATCAACCTCCAGCTGATCCCCGCTCTTAAAGATCTTAGTTGCTGCCTTGGTCCCAACCACACAAGGCACATTTAGCTCTCGTGCAATAATGGCCGCGTGCGACGTTAAGCCCCCTTCGTCTGTAACTATAGCACTAGACCTTGACATGATTGGAACCATATTCGGCTGAGTCATTGTTGTAATCAATACCTCACCGTGCTTAAAACTTTTCACGGCTGCGGTCAACATTTCAATATTCCCCGGTATAACTACCCGCGCTTTTCCTATTGCATAGCCCACACAAGCGGGTTACCCCTTCACCTCTTGCTTAGACTCACTTATCGCGACCCGTTCATTTATAATCGTCGAAGCCTTTTTCCCTGAGTAAAAATATAGTTTCTTATTCTTCAACCAAAGAACATAATAACTTTTTCTGTGAATCTTTTCGATGGGACTTAGAATACCTTTCTTGTCATTTATTGCTTTTACAACCTCGCCAATACGATATACAGAAAATAAATCACGTAAACTCACACTGGTTCTTCTTGAAATTTCTTTATATAGAGGCAGATAAATAAAATCAGACCCAGCCCACGAACCTTTTAATCGCATTCGCTCTATACTCATGGCTTGAAATAACCACGAAAGATAGTTAATTTTTTTTGATTTTGCTATTTTTAAATACTTGCGTTGCAGTGTTCCCAATCGTTTTTTTTGTAACTTAAGCTCACCAACTTTCTGATTCAACTCCTTTTTATTAGCAAAATCTTTTTGAAACCCTGATTTTAAATGACTAAGAATGCTTGATAAATTATGGCTATGAGCAATCAGCCAGGGATGCTTGAGTGCGTGTTTAAGTAGCAACTCATCATCAAGACGGGACGGACTATAGTTATGCACAAGTGTTACCCGGTCTAGTAATTCAAGATTAACATCGTCCATTTGAGCAGGGCTCGTTAATACCTCGAATATTGATTCGCGATTTTCGTATTTTGTAAATTTTTCAGCTAGCAGCCTTTTGAGTTCATTCTCCGCCGTCGCCATAAATTCTTCACGGGAAATTTTAAAATATCCTCTAAACTTTGAATGGTACTTGCACGATGCGACAAATAATTTTTTTAGTTCGGAATCACTACAAGACCCCAAATCTGATTCATGAAGTATTTTTACAAAGCTGGCAAACTCTCTCGTTAAAACATGCCCCTCTGCGATCAACTCTTCTACAAATTTACGACGCAGTAATTGCTTGCCAAGCTTTACCCACACCGCATTGTCCACATCACGATGTAACTCTTCTGCAAAACCGTCTTTGGCATATATAAAAGAGTATGAATGGCCACTTCCAAAGATGTGCCGTTGTTCAATATATTGTCGAATATGACTTTCGACATTTATCAACGATCTATATTCACTCCAGATGTACCGATAATGATTTTTCATGTGACCGAAACTGATTTCAGGCCAACACTAGTAGATTCAATCTTAAATCCCTCAAAAGTTCCTGGACGCTTTGTTTCTCGAAACTCATTTTGAAGCGCCTGTATCATGGGTTTATTCCTCTACTATTTTCTCTGCCACTTTTATTATAAAATCTTCAATGAACTCTCGGCTAATAGGCTCTCCAACTTTTAATGCGTTCAGTTTGCCAAAGAACTCTTCTACGCCGCCATTTTTAAGCGCCTGAAATTCAAGCTCTTCCCGCGACTGCTCATCTTCGGAGGCGGGAACGGAGCCTAAAGCTCGATTAATATCAACTGTTCTTCGCAACCACGTATAAAAATCTTTGAATGAAGCAAAGCCCTGCATTTTCCCCTGCCGTCTATATTCTTGAAATTTTTCTTCTATTTGAGCAACAACTTCGGGGCAGTAGCGTTCGGCTCGTTGCCACCCCCTCTCGTATGCATCTTCTTCCAGTACAATAACATAGTCTTTGCTATTTTTGTCGGCATCGACAAATCGTTCATCCTCCTCTTGTCGCAGATGACCTAGCTCGTGGACGACGACCCCAAACGATACAAACACGTCCCCCACGGGATATGCGAATTTGTAATCAGCAGTTCCCTCAAGCGGCCTAGCCGTCCCTTGTATTTCCATTGGCCATCCTAAAGACTTCCACCGAGAACTCATATCTTTGGGGAGTTCCGTCAGGGCTGTGATATTGTCTTTTTTCAGCCGAAACTTCGTTTGGGTCGGTTCGCTACGTTCTTCTTCTGGCATATAATATAGCCATAATTAAATTTAATTTATTAGCTACTCTCCTTTTCCACTACTGAAGGCAACGGACGGTCAAAACTAATGGCAATGACGGCACAAAAGAGAATAATGATGCCAAAAATATTTGCCAGAGAGAGTACCTGCGGCGCCCCATAAGGATTAAACCTGCTGATGGCAATCGCTAGAGTGACCGCAGGAAAGACCAGCTCGGCAATGGTAGCTACCTTTGCCTCGGTTTGTTGCAGGCCACGGTAATAAATTAGCACCGCGCCAGCGCCAGTCGTGAAAGCAATAATGACGAATCGAAAAAATTCTCCCGCTTTCAGGCTGGCGAGACTGTAATTCTGCCCGAGCGCCAGCGCCATCACTAAACTTAAAGGGATGGCAAGCAAGAACCTTAGCGCCGTAGCCTCGGCAAAACCAAGTTTTCTAAGAAGCGTTTTGCTAAGAATGGTCCCAGCCCCCCAGGCAAATGCGGCGCCGAGCGCGAGCACATAGACGAGCTCTTTGCCAGTAAATTCAAGTTTGATTGGCTGAACCCCAAAGCTGACGAGGTAACTGCCGACGAGGGCCACTGGTACTAAGACAATAAAACGGAAGAAAAGACGTTCCCTGAGGAACAATGCCGCGAGTGCAATGACAAAAACCGGCTGCATTTTTTGCAAGAGAATGGGAGTTGCGAAGTCATAATTTGCAAAGCTCCTGGCGAGAGCTTCGGTGAACAGCACCGTGCCGAGGACACTACTTACTATAGTTAGACCAATGGCCGCCAACCAATCGTTTCGCTTCAGGTCTTTCAACTTAGAAATTGAAGAAAAGAAGATCGGACTCAACAGTACGAACCCGACAAGATGCTCAATAAAAACAATCCACACTGATGGTATGGTTTTCGTGAGCTCCGTTCTTAGTAGCGCGTCAAGCGCCCAGAGAACTGCGGCGAGCATGACGAAGAACGGACCAATACCAATAAAGTGTGTTTTACCGCCTTCTTGATTGACCACAGTTGATTATGTTAGTTGGTGATACAGATACAATAGCTTTAGGCCGAGGAACTCTGGTTGCACAGGGTCAAATTTAGTTTATTCAATTACACGTAATCTTAAACTTTTTCATTTCAGCCAGATGTGGTAAGGCCGCTGCACAAATGATTAAAAGACCCCCCAGAATAACTTTCGGAGCAAGTGCTTCGCTAAAAATTAATACTCCAAAACTTATGCTGAAAACAATCTCTAGCAGTCCAATGAGGCTACCGATACTCGCTTCTAGGTACTTGAGCCCTTCTATGGCCAACCAAAAGGAGAGGATACCGACAACGGCGTATCCGACGAGATACAGCCAAGCGATATTTATGATAGGTAAGTATTGTGTCTCCCCAAGAGTAACCGAAATGACGCTATTCGTTACAGCTATAATGACCCAACTTAACCACGTGATATACAAAGCCGAGTAGGAACCCGAGAGCTTCTTTGAGGATGATAGTTCGGTACCACTGGCAACACCATTGATAATAGCCATTGTAGCAGCAAGTAAGGTAGAAACAACAATGGAGAATGAAAAGGTGAGATATAGACCGACGAGAGCGACAACAAATGAGATAGCCTTTATTGTGTTCAATCTCTCTCTAAGAAAAAGAAATCCCACCGTGTACATGGTAAGTAAGGTACTTGTGAAAAACAAAAGTGTAGCACTGCCTATGTCCATGTGATTAAAAGCGTAGAATATTGGAGCTTGGGTTAAAGAGGTAGAAATCAGAAACACAGCCATCCACTTCCAGTCGGTCTTCCTAATCGGGATGATTTGCTTTGTGTAATAAAGAATTGGGAAAATAACAAGAGAGATCAGAAAAGCTCTTGTCCAGCTTTGATAGAAAACGCCAAACGAGCCCCCGATTAACCTGGACCATACGCCATAACTCCCAAATCCCAATGCCGAGATAAGGATAAGTAATACACCCCTGTTTCTCGGAATACTTGATTCTAATTCTGACGTCATATTGACTTCAGTTTACCACAGTTCTATATCGCACTCCCCTCTACTACTAAAACAGTCCCGATTTACGGGACGTTTTGACTGGCAGGGGCGGTAGGAATCCTGCTCGCTCCGACTCGCAGTCCTGGGCGCTACACACAGAACGCTCGCACTTGCTCGCGTTCGACTCGCGCCCTTCTATTCCTTTCGCCCTGACACAGAAAAACCGGCTGGCCAAATGGCCACCGGTTTCTCTGGCAGGGGCGGTAGGAATCGAACCCACGACGAGCGATTTGGAGTCGTTCATGATACCACTTCACCACGCCCCCTTAATTAGCTAATGGCCAATAGCTACTTCGTTTCTTTATGCGCTGTGTGTTTACCGCACCAAGAACAATGCTTTTTAAGCTCAAGCCTGTTCTTCAGCTTCTTCTTGTTCTTGAAGCTATGATAATTTACGCGTTTACATGAAACGCATTCTAGTTTGATGAGATTATCTTGGGACATAATTATGGAGAACTTTCCGCCCGAGGCGCCCGCCTGCCGGACGGGCAGGGATCCGCCTTTGGCGGAAAAACTTATAACGTATAACGCAGAACGTAATGAATAGAGTACAGGAAATTAATAACTACGTCAATGGGCTTCCGCAACGGAAGCCCATCAAAAAATTTCTAAAACTGGTGTCTGTAATATCTTGGAGCCGAGGGCCATAATTTAGGATGCGACCCCGCACCAAAGCTTTGCTTGGTACGGGGCAGGCCTACTGTTTATCCCACACCTTTCCAAAGCCAGGGAGAGGGATCGACCCGACAACTTTACCACGCACCATTGCTCTACAAGCCGAGGGCGAGATTTGAACTCGCGACCTACTGTTTATCCCGCACCTTTCCAAAGCCAGGGAGAGGGATCGAACCTCCAACCTACGGTTTACAAAACCGTTGCTCTGCCATTGAGCTACCCTGGCTCAAGAAAGGTGCGGGACTCTACCACTGAGCTACCTCGGCATATGGTGCGGGGCTACGCTCCGCTTCGCAAAACCGTTGCTCCCTGCCTGCCGGCAGGCAGGCAGGTACCATTGAGCTACCCTGGCTCAAGAAAGGTGCGGGGCTACGCTCCGCTTCGCAAAACCGTTGCCCCGCCCGACTGAACGACGTCAGTCGTTCGGGCGGGTCTGCCATTGAGCTACCCTGGCTCAAGAAAGGTGCGGAACTCTACCAACTGTCCCGCAAAGCGGGATCCGCCCCGCCCCGCGGGGCGGAAGCTAAGGCGACAAAAAATTATCTCCGGTGGCCCCGCTTTGCGAGGCTAACTGACATTTTACGCATCATGGACTAGCCATGATGTACGCTATGGTGGGTGGAGTAGGATTCGAACCTACGAAGGCACAAGGCCACCTGATTTACAGTCAGGCCCGTTTGACCGCTTCGGTACCCACCCATACGTGCGCAACCACTGACACACAACCTATAACCAACAATTATTAAATGGTACTGGTTGTTTGTTGATGGTTGTCAGTTGCTCATTTCACTAAAAATGAACTGGAGCCGACGGTGAGAATTGAACTCACGACCTACTCCTTACCATGGAGTTGCTCTACCCCTGAGCTACGTCGGCGCGTTATAGTGTCTATTTACAAAGAGCGTTCTGACTATCCAACAATCCGGCGCGGTTTTGATGGAATGGCAGCAATCCGCTGTTTGAATGACACGAGTTTCAGATGTTCCGGATTAATCTCGGTGAGAGCGGATAAAGTAGTCAGGGCCAATTTCTTTTTCCCTAACAGTATAGCCGCCTCAAGCAGACGGTCAAGATGATGCTCATTTCTTGGCTCACTTTTAACAACGGCCTGAAAGATAGACAGAGCTTCTCCGGGTCGTCCAGCCTCAATATATACTTCGCCCAGCATTAGGACGATTGAGTTATCATCATGGCAAAGCTTTCTAGCGTAAACTAGGGCTTCTATAGCTTCTTTATACTGTCTTTGGGCTCTATATACTAAACCGAGGCCTAAATAGGCGTCAGCGCGCCGCGGATCAAGCTTAATAGCTTTCAAATACAATTGTTCAGCCTCTGGTAATCGTCCTACCTGCCGCTCGTTATCCGCCTCCCTTACTAATTGACTAGGCTGATCGGTTGGTGAAGAAGAATTAATATCCGCCACGCCATCCGTTTTTATGGTTGGCAGCTGACGATAATGCTCTTCAAGTTTGGAAAGCTTTTGATAATATGAAATTGCTTTCTCTTTGGCCCCGGCGCGCAATGTCGCCGTACTTTCCCAAACAGCCATTATAGTATAACGTATTTTTCGCTCTAGCCGTCGCGCCAAAAGTTGACGCTTAACGTTTGCCGCCTTTATTTCTGGGATGGTTTCGGTATTGATTGACGTTATTTCTGGCAAACGCCGCAAGACAACAACAATAATGACTCCCAGTGCCGTAAAAATTAATAATACTGGCAAAACATTAAATGGCATTATGAAACGACCTCCTTAATTATGTTATTAAATTCTTCGGCCTTGAGGCTATCGGTACCAACAAGCACTCCGTCCATTAAATCGTTGCCGACAAAATGACGAACATTGACCGGATCAACACTTCCCCCATAAATTACTATATACCCATTTCCCCCTTTATGGCCAAAGATACCGTCTAGCAATTGCCGTATTCCCCTGACAGCGGCCCTGACATCATCGGTTGTAACAATTTTACCAGTGCCGATCGCCCACACGGGTTCATAAGCTACAATTAAAAATTTATTATCAAGAGCAATGCCGCTCAATGACTCCTGAAGTTGCTTGGCAATAACGGCCTCCCAATCGCCAGCTTCTCTTTCCTCCTGACTTTCTCCCACGCAAAGTATCGGCACCAAACCATGACTCAAGGCCATGATCACCTTTTTGCGAATCAATTCATTGCTTTCACCCAAATTCCGACGACGCTCCGAATGGCCAATAATAGCATAGCCACAACCTATATCTTTAAGCATGGCTGCCGATATTTGACCGGTAAAAGAACCTTCATTTTCTGCCGAGACGTCCTGCGCGCCAACTTTGACTAGGGTGCCATGAACAATGGCCGTAACCGCGGCAATGCTAGTAAATGAAGGGCACAATACAACCACCGCCCTGTTCAATGGTACCTCCTTAACAACCGCACGGGCGAGAGATTCACTTGCCGACAATGACAAATGCATTTTCCAATTTCCGATAATATAAGGCGTGATCATAATTGATATATACGCACTATAGCAAATTTTCCCGCTAATTACACCTGCATGTATTAGGCCACCATATATTGCACTCCTGATTATGAATGGATA
>MGEK01000018.1 GCA_001791325.1 Candidatus Uhrbacteria bacterium RIFCSPLOWO2_01_FULL_47_25
AACGCTCTTCTTTAATTGTTTTTGACATAGATATAGCCATTTCCCCATTGTAGGGGAAACCGCCATATGTGCTTGCACATTACCTTATTATATTACTCCAACTAAGCTTAATTATCAACCAAAAACCTTAATCAGCGGGAAACTTTTTCAACTATCATTATCGCGCGGGCGATATATTGATGAGGACGTTTATAAACGAGCGAGAAATCACGGCAAAACGGTAATGGCGCCAAAGGATCGTGACGACGCAAGCTCTTGGGCCAAGGTAAATCCGAAAGTGGCAAGGTTTTTTCTTTTCCATCGGGCATGACCCATTGCGGTAAAATAAAAATTGCCCTGCCGTTCAAAATTAACAACTTGTCAAATACGGCTAGCATCTGACCATAAAGCGGCGCCAGCTCGCGCTGTAAATTTTTTACCTGCCCCTCGGATGGCGAAGATAATAGAGGAGTTCCAAGATACGGTTCAGTGACAATGGCCTGAATGGAAGATGGCGCTAAGCGTCGCGGCAGATCTTCAGCCGCGCTCACCAAAAAATTCATTCCTTTATCATTCGCACATTCGTGCGAATGTGCGAATGTATTTTGGCTAGAGTTCCACGCCATCAGCCACTTCGTATTCGTCTTGGCGTCTTTAACGGCGCGCGCTGACTTATCCGCACCAATTAACTTTGGCCAACCAAGCATAGTGGCCTCCATGAGCACCGTGCCGGAACCGCAAAACGGATCAAGCAAGGTGCCGCGCGGCGGGAGCCCTAACATATTCACCATCATCCGCGCGAGCTTGGGCGGCAACATGCCGCGCTTGGCGTCGCGACGCGGGCGATTGTAGTCGCGCTCGCTCCAGTCTTCAAACGCTTGAACGGCTAAAGTTTTCCCGACAATTATTGTTTTGTCTGAACAATAAATTACTAGCTCGCATCCTTGCTCTGTATCAAGTTTGTTTTTTGCCACCTGTACCGAAGTCAACGGTTTGCCGCGGCCGCTCACCCAGCGCACATGCTTGGCCTTATCCTTCAATAATCGTTTCAAGGTTAAAGCCAATTGCTCCTGCTCTTTGGCCGAAGGACATAATCTTAACTCGCCGTAAAAACTTAAACCAAAGGTCAAAGACTGTTTTGAGGTAATGACCGATGACAAAACCGACCCCAGGAGCTCTGTCCATTCATTTATGTTTTTAGGGCGGGGCAGAGGTGCCCCCGCGCTCGCAATTTTGACAACTCCGGCCAAATCTTCCATCAAACGTTTTGGCTCCGGCAATTTCCCCCTAATCACAGCCGTTGATCCATATATTTCTCCAACCTCAAAATTAATCGCGCGCCCTTCGGCATAGCCAAAAAGTTCAGCCAAAGACAGCTCCGGCTGACGGCCAAGTATAAAGAGATAGTTATCCTCCATGATAGCGCTTTAAGAAAAACTGCAAATTATGTCTTATACATCATCATAGCATGCCCCGCGCTATGATGATATTAACAAAGATTCCGTTCCCAAATTAAAAATGCTATAATAAACCCAATCAACTGATATGTATGTTTTTCTTATCCTCGCTGGGCTTTGGGCGTTCGTCTATCTTTTAAATAAAGTCCGACGACTGGAGGAAACCGTTAATCAATATCTGGCGGGCAAAAATCTTGGTCCGCGTGATTTAACAGCGGACAAAGAAACAACCTCCCAAACGCCGGCGCCGCCAGCTCCATACGCGCCGGTTACCGCTCCTACTCTGCAGATTGAATCTACTTTTGCTCATGCGTTAACACTTGAACAACACAAAGTTGAAAGTTCTCATGACACCACGCCGCAAGAAACTGCCACTGCGCCGGCCCCATCAGAATTCTGGCTGGGCCACGATTTAGAATTCAAATTTGGCAGCACTATTTTTACCGGCATCGGTGCCATTGCTGTCATTTTTGGGCTGGGCTTCTTTTTGCGCTACGCTTTTGAAAATGATCTCATCACCGAAACGATGCGGGTGGTTTTGGGTCTACTGGCTGGAATGGCGCTGTTGGTCTTTGGCGAAATTACCAGAAAACGATTCACAACCTATGGTCAGATTGTAACTGGCGGTGGCTTAGGAATACTTTACTTATCAATCTTCGCGTCATTTAATTTTTATAATCTCGTTTCCCAGCCGATTGCGTTTCTCGGGATGATAATGGTCACGGCTATTGGTGTCGCGCTCGCCGTGCGCGCTGACTCGCTGCCCTTAGCCGGCTTTACCCAAATCGGCGGCTTCTTAACACCGCTTCTTCTTTCCAATAATGTCAATAATCCGCATGGTCTTTTTCTTTATTTAGCCCTGCTGAATGTCGGAGTGGTAGCGATCGCCTGGCACAAATTATGGCGGCCGCTTGTCGTTGGAAGTTTTTTTGGCACGGCTATACTCTACATACTTTGGTTTACTGCTTACTACACTGACTCGCAGTTTAGAATTGCCGAGGGCTATGCCACTCTTTTCTTCCTGATGTTTCTGGCTATTTCGCTACTGCAATATCTTAGCGGCCGCACGCCGCAAGATGAAAGTGATTTAGCGATCTTAACGCTGACGCCAGCGGCTTATCTTGGCATGAGCTATCTTATCATCAATCCGCTCTACCCATACTGGATGGGTACGTTCACGGTGGCTCTGGCCGCTCTTTATTTAATGCTCGCCCTGTTTTTGGAAGAAACTAATGATCGGGTTAGATACCGCTTTAAACAGTTTCTCGCTGGTATTGGTTTTGTGCTTTTGGTGATCGCTGTGCCGATCCAATTTCACAAGCACTGGATTACCATTGCTTGGGCGGCCGAAGCTTTTGGGCTGACCCTGCTCGGCTTTCAAATCAAATCAAGTAAGCTCCGGATATTCGCGCAAGGCATATTCTTTTTTGTCATCATGCGCTTGATGCTTCTGGACAGCACTCTCGGGGCCGAAGCCGTGCCGTGGTTTAACAATCGCATTCTATCGTTTGGGATGTCCGCCTTGTTTTTCGCCCTCACGGCCGCTCTATATGCCAGCCGGACAATAAACTTAGATCAGAAGGAAGAAACTTCAATAATTTCCCTGCTTCTAATTGAAACGTCAGCTATACTGTTGTGGGGCGGCAGTTTAGAAATCCTTGATTTTGCAGAACATTGGTGGCTGTCCGCTTTCTGGCCGTTGGTCTCTCTGTTCACCATTGTTGCCGCTTTTGGCATCAAGGATATGCCGGCACGCGCGTTTGCCTTGCTGGTGCTCGGTGCCACGACATTTAGACTGATTGCCTTTGATGCTGGCAATATTATATTGAATGAAGCGTGGCTAAACCCGCGAAATTTCCTTTTCTTGATAGCTATCTTGGCAAACTCAAGCGTCGTGTTCTTTTATCAAATTTTACCGACTGACACCGAGCACGAAGAAAAACAGGGAGCGACCTCTCTTCTTCTTTTAAACACTTACCTCTTAACCCTGTGGATGATTAGCGCGGAGATTTTTGATTTTCATCGCACCTTTTGGCTACCCATTGCGTGGGCCTTGGGGGCCCTCGTGGCCGGCTGGGTATCAATCAACTTAAACAATCTGCCCTTGAGAATAGCGGCTTATGGAACATTCATCATTGCCGGTCTTAGAGCTGTGTGGTACGAGCGCAATATTAATCTAACCAGCTACTCGCCCATTCTTAACTCAAGGGTGCTCATGATTCTGGTGCTGGTCGCGGCCGCATCGTTATTTGTTTACATACTCCGACAAAATCGCGAAGCCGTGCCTCCCGGAGAGCTCGCTAATGTTCAAGCCGTATTCTTTTTTGGCATTAATACTCTCCTCCTCTGGCTTTTAAGCGTTGAAACAATTGATTTCTTTAAGCAAAGATTATCATTACTGCCGCCGACCGAACAATTTGCCCAACGAATTAAATACAAAAATTTGCAAAATGCCTCGCTGTCGGTCGCTTGGACGCTCTACACTATTATTTTGCTCATCGTCGGCATTGTCCGCACCTCCCGACGCTCAAGACAATCAGCCATTGTTTTGTTTGGCGTGATTATCTTCAAGGTCTTTCTTTACGATACGGCGAACCTCAATAATTTTTATCGTTTCGTATCGTTTATAACTTTGGGTCTAATACTATTGCTTACCGGCTATCTTTACCAGCGCTATCGCGATCGTATCACTCAATTTATTACCATTATACCCTCTCCATAAAAGTAGATATAAACAAAATTTTTCATAAGCGCTCTGGGACCACTGACTTCATCCAGATTCCACCAGGCGACCACGGGTGGAAGACAGGTGCCTCCAGAACAATCTGCGTCTGATGTGCAAGAATTGTTGGCATTGGTGCCTCCGTAACAACTCTTGATGGTGTAGTTGTGGCGAACAGTCTGGGCGGCTCTAGCTGACGGCCAGTCAAGTAAATAATCATCAACCGAGACCCTTTGGTTAAATCCTGTTCCTAAAATAACAATCAAGGATAGAGTGGAAAAACTACTGACAATAAACCAATGCCAGAACTTGTGCTCGGGGCGGACGTGCCAGCGGTGATAGGTGCTAGATGAAACTGTGAGATTGTCGTGTAGTTTAGTGATCATAGTTTACTTCTTTACTCCATGGCGATCTTGGCTAGATCACTATCCGTAATCCCCAACCCCTGCTCGCGCATTATTCTAAAAGCGTCATGGGGGCGGCCAAGGTAGTGACGTTTTAGAGTGACCGGGTGGATGTACCATGCCTCGCCCTTGGATTGTACTTGCAGAAGAATGCGGCCGGAGACGTGGTTTAAGGAGCGAGGGAGAGTACCCGAGCGGCTGGCTTCTGGCACGCGAGACAGATTGGCATTGGTAATCCCCAGACCCTGCTCGCGCATTATTCTGAAAGCGTCGGCTGGTCTGCCGAGATAGTATCTCTTGAGAGTTATGGGATGGACGTACCAGGCTTCGCCCTTGCTTTGGACTTGGAGAAGGATGCGGCCGGCCAGACGTCTTGCCAGAGCCGGGTTAAGCTGAACCGGGGACAGAGACTGAAGATAGAGATTCTTGGTGATGTTGTCACCAGCGGACAGGGCAAAGCTCAAGTTGGCATAGGAGCGGTAGCCGATTTTAGAGAGCGTTAGAGTGTAACTACCGGGAACAAGGTTCTGGAACACCTGACGTCCAGAGGCGTCAGTGGTAAGAGACAGGGGGGCGCCAGTTGAAGGTGCGAGGGTGATCGTGACAGCGCCAAGATTAGGACCGTTTAAGCTACCTTGTTTGACACGGATTTCTAAGAGGGCCGGGGTGGAGGTAGTTAAGGTATTAACACCAGAGAGTGGAATCACTGATCCGCCAGAGAGACCAGCGCCTTGGGAACGATTGCCAGCGCGGTCTAGGGTAAAGAGGGCGTAAGAGTAGGACTGATTGTTTTGAAGATTAGTGTCAGTAAAGGAGGTGGCTGTGCCTTCATAGACCAAAGTGCCGTCAGTGAACGAGGTGGAAGCAGTTGTGCCATCTTTGCGGACAATGGTCGTACGCACAAAGTCTGAGTCAGAGGGATTGACCCAAGTTAGACGCACTTCGCTGTCCGCCGCCTGAATCCGGAGGTCAGTGGCTGGTGACGGTGGAGTGGTGTCAACAACATACCCACCACCTCCACTGGATGGGGGCGGAGGAGCTGTGGTTGAGGCTTGAAGAATGTTAGAGATAGTAGAAGTTAGATTAGCGTCATCGGTTGCTTTGAGGGCGAGATAGTAAGTAGTGCTTGGGGTGAGGCCAATAGCGGTGTAGGTCTCGGTGGTGCCGGCAACGCCCGGCGTTGGTAGTCCGGTGAGTAGAGTGGCGACGGCGAATGTCGCAGCGTCAAGCGGTGTGGTGGCATAGCGAAGCTCATAGCGGGCGGCTTGGCCTTGAGTGGCATCGTCTCCAGAAGAGGTCCAGGTGAGATTGAGAGAGTTGAGGGCGGCCGAGACGAGACGAAGATCAGTGATTGGAGAAGGGGCTAGAGTATCAACCGGAGGCAGGGTGGCAAAGGTGCTGTCTAGAGAACTAACTTCGTTGTTGGAGGCGTCTTTAACCTTGACGCGGTAGTGATAGGTGGTGCCAGACTGGAGATTGGCGAGGGTGATGGCGTGGGTAGTTTGAGGCGTTGGTTGGCTAGTCGCAGTTTGGCCGTACTGACTGGTTACGCCGTACTCAATAGTAGCGGTGGTTGGTTCGCTCGTGACAAAAGAGATGGTAGCGCCAGTGGAGGTAGTGCCTGAAGCTGTCGGGGTGGTGGTCAGGGTTGGCGCAGAAGTATCAAAAACGGTAAGGGTAAGAGTGGTGGTTTTGGCGAGTGAAGAAGAGGTAGCGGTAATAGTAATTACTGCTGGTCCAAGAGAAGTTGAAGGCTGGGTGGTGAGGGTGAGAGTAAAGGTGCAGTTTGCGACTTGCCCTGAGCCTGCCGAAGGGGTGCAGGAGACGGGAGAGAAAGAGGCAGTGATGCCAGTGGGCAGTCCTGAAGCAGAGAAAGCAAGAGAAGCAGGGGTGCCATTGACGAGAGTGGCGGTCACAGTAATGGTGGCTGAACTTCCTTGAGAAACAGAGAGGTTACCACTGTTAGTGAGGGAGAAGTCGAAGGTTGCAGGGGGCGGTGGCGGAGTAGCACTCGCGTATTCAAATGCTCCGATGTCCGGAGCTGTGCCATATACTGGCTTGCGCGAAACCCCTTCGCCCTGTGTCCAGGTAATCGGAGAAGTACAAGTCATAGTTCCCGGTGAGCCAGGCAGACCAGATCGTGTCAGACCTACAATAGTACAAGTTCTATTTGTCCCTATTCCGATATATGCTACGTCCGGTGCCAAAAAATCTCCCGGGTAATCATTTTTTACATAGAAAAATTCTTTTGGATCACAATCTGTAGAAAATGTATTTCCTGTCCCAGATGGTGAAGTAATTTTACAGTACCAATCGCCTTGATCTATTCCTACTGAACCTTCTTTTAATTGATAGTCGGCTGGATTTTGGCTGTATAAATCCTGATTTGCATTTACAAATGTGGGACGGTATTGAGAACCAACAAGATCGTGTGATCCATTCCAGTCGCAACGAGTGGCAAATGTGCAGGTGACTTCGGTATTGAGACAACCCTGAGCATTGGAATGTTCTGCCATGCGCCCAGAATTATCATACCCGTCACCCGGCACCCATATCGTATAATTCGACTGTGTGATAATCGGCGTTCCAAGCGGATTCTGCCCAGGATAACATGCAGTACCCCATGGCGCTTTTGGATAATAAATAGTATTTTTAGATATAAACGTTGTGGGTGTAGTTGCTCCGATTTTGTGGTCAGACCCTAATATGACAGCACTCTGTTCTCCGCCAACATGAGTATTATTATATTCAAAACAATTAGCGCCGCCGTAACATCTAAAATTACTTCCTCGCTTTGTGCCAGTACCAACTCCAGTACAAGTTGAGTATGGATCTCCAAGACCCAGGCATAATTTATTAGCATCATCTTTTGTGGGTCCATGCCCAAGACTATGCGCTACGATAAAACGGTTTGGCTCAATCGCACATGATGTTTCAGGAGGGCCGCAAGCACTAAATCCCCATGGGTACTGAAAATTGCCCCATGCTTCTGATTCAAGAATGGAGACGTTTGTTGTGGCAGGACCATTGATTCCGCCAAAGTTAAATCCTCGACCATCTTGTCCTGCGGTCCCTGTCGACGAATAGACGCCATTATGATGCGACTTATGCCGCAGGATGACAAGATCATCCGAATCAACTGCTTGTACTCCTCCGTCACATTTATACGTTTCTGTGTCAATGATCAAACCTTTCTCCGTATCGTTATCATTCTGGCCTCCAATTGAAATACAATAGGCAGCTATCATCTTCACATCATGAATCATAGAATTGGCAAGTGTGTAATTCTTAGTAAAGCTAAAATCAACGCCCTTGCAAAGAGCGGTATCTTGTGACCCATCCACCTCAAGAAATCTTCCAAGGTCGCCAATACTAAAGAGATTCTTATCTGGTCGCCCTCGAAAACCCAATAGCCAGTGCCCGCCATTTGTGGATTGCAAATTACATCCTTGAATTTTTAATCGCTTGGCATCGCTTGCTCCTTCAAGCCACAGATAGTCTGAACGCACGGAAAATAAAGGACTGCCCCAATTATTGCTATCGGGATTGGAGAGCGTATTGGAAAAATCAAACACGAAATTGCCGCTGGCCCATGTGGGATGCACCATAATGCGTATGGGGTTTGATGCTGTCCCGTGCTCATAAAATCCATCCGGATTGTAGACATTCCCTGTGCACCGTTTTGGATTCTCCGTCCCACTGCACGTCCAGATCACCCCTTCCGCCTGCACGCCGCCACCTTTTAAGTAGACCGTATCGCCCGGCTGGAGTTTATTGGTTTTAGTGATGTTGCCCCAGGCGGCATTCAGGTAGTCTGTCCCATCACGCTTCCATGTGCCGGGAATCGTCTTCCAGGCAGTTGTCATGCTCCTTCCATCGTTGGCATCGTTCCCATTCTGTGGGTCAACGTAGTAAACATTTCCCGTGCCGGTCGTCGGGGGTTGATATTCATACACGCCAATATCTGGAGCGGAACCATAGATAGGATTACGAGAAACATTGTCACCATTACTCCACGATACCAAACTTGCACATGTGATTTGAGTTGCAGAAAGACCGATAACTGTGCATTGTGTTCCTGACCCTGTTCCAATATACGCAATATCAGCTTCGACAAGGGGGCGATTTTCATTATCAAAAAAATACAAACGAGGGTCACAATCAACATTAAATGTTGTTCCGTTGCTGGTTGGACTTGTTATTTTACAATAAGGCGTGCCCGCATCAACCAACTTCGAAGTAGAAGATCCTGGCATATAGTTATTGTTCGTATACACAGCGTCATCTATCGCAGTAAATAGCGAGGGCGAATCGTTATTCGGATTCGATATGCCTAACAAATTCGCACTAAACGTATTGAAGTACCCGCTGATATTCGCATCATAGTTATATGTAAAATATGTAGGAGGGGGATTTGGATTTCGAATATACATGTACGTATCGCTGTCTAAATTGCGCGGGATAAATATCGAATTCTTCACGTTTCTTGTGGGCTCTCCGGCTGAACCGCCACCGTAACCCCAAACATACAAAGGTTTATAGCAAACACTGTTTTGCATGGTAGCCGCATTTAGGCCACTAGCTCCAAAACAAGCATTGACCCCGCCGTGTATAACAGAATTTGTCAGTCGACAATTTGCATTATTGCCTGAATAACATACTATTCCTGACGTTCTGTTGTTGTAGAGAGTGGAATTGACGACCGAACAATAGGAATCGGCCGCTCCTCCGATCACTGGCGTGGCATTACAGGAAAAACCATCTTCTCCGTTATTCAAAGACTTAGAGTCGATCAATAAAGTATAATTGTGTCCACTTGTGTCATTCAAAAGCCCGTTGTCAAAACCATCTCGAATATTGTCATGCGAATTTACTCGTAGATAAACAATCTGCCCGTCGGGTGTCCCGCTATCAAATGTATTAATTCCGTGCAGGTTGTTATATCCCGGTCCGGTATATAATCCATTTCGGTAGCTTTCGACATCCATCAATGTGACGTTCTTTGAGGCACCGTCTGTGACGATACCGCTAAAATCGTTGTCATGGGATATGCTGTCCTTGATTGTGACCCCGTTCGCGCTGATATTTTCTATCCCAAAGTAACCGCTCCACGCGACTTCAACATATTCGTAAAGGCGCCCGATAACTCCTCCTCCTGTAATCATGCCGACGCGCGCCGAATTGATCACAATAAAACGAGACGATTGACTTGCGCCACGAATATAAATCCAATCCGTTCCGCCTCCTGATTGTTTATACGACTGCACGCACCCTTCCCATTGTCCGACCGTCATGCCTTGGCAATCTATTGTAACATGACCACTTCCCCACGCGGGGTGTACCTTCAATTGAATCGGCGCATTATTCGTTCCATGGCTCCAAAATCCAGTGCCACCAATATTATTCGTGACAATACGGCCACCTTCAGAATTGCTGTAGGTGGTACCAGCTTTAATCCAAATAGTATCTCCTGCTGTCAGTTTATTTGTATTTGAAATGCTTCCCCAAGATGCACGTAACCAACCAGAATTATCAGTTGTGCGTGACCCTGGAATCGTACACCACGGACTACTCTGACTAGTCCCAGGGTTGGTATCATTGCAAGTCACGCCAGACGTTCCATCAAAATCAACATAATATGTATTGCCACTTTGTGAAGTATTGTTAACGGTTACAGAGATTGGATTTGAGGTAGTTAGATTTCCAGCCGCATCTCTCACTCGAGCGATCAGAGTATGAATTCCATTGGAGATGGCCGTGGTATTCCAAAGAGTGGTAAATGGGGCGGTAAGTATGTCAGCTATTTGGTTAACAAAATCATAGAAGAAAGTGACACCGGCCACACCTGATGTTGTTTGTCCTGCTACAGTGGGGTCAGATGCATTCGCAGATACTGTGACATTACCAGAGATCGTTGAATTGTTTGCCGGGGTGGTGATGGAGACAGTAGGAGGGGTGGTGTCGGGAGATTGAGATGAAGCAACCGAAAAAGATATTGGATAGTCAGAAGTGTTTGGGTTGTTGGCCGTATCTTGGCATCTGGCGTAGTAAGTATAAGATTGGCCGTCTGCTAAGCCAGTAATCGGTGTGGAGTGATTAGCACTTCCAGTGGTTGAGAAGGTACTAGGCATTGATGAGTAGCTTGTACCAGCTGTAGTGGAGTATTTGCAAGTGGAGTTTCCATCTGTGGTTAGAGAAAGAGTGGTTTGGGTTGTACCAGCAGGAAGTTGGCTTGTGGGAGAGCCGTTAGATAAGAATGGTGGAGTAGCGTCAGATGGAGGAGAGATCGCTGCTCCAGGGTCACAACTCCCACACTGCGCTCCTCTGTCTGATTCTTCGCCGTCCAGTCCGAATCGGCATATCTCGCAGACTTGTTGGTTTGTTAAAGCGTTATTTGAAACAAAACATTCATCTATCTGACCCTGCCAGTCCTGTGGTGCGTAGGTGTATGATAAATAAAAATCACCAGTGCCTCCGGCAAGATCTTGTCGTGAAAAAGTGCTTTTCTGTTCTCCATTAATATAGATTTTTGCCGTATTAATGAGATCTTCAAAAGTGAACGCAACATGAGTCCAGGCATTTGCTAACCACGTGTTGGCATTACTACTCCCGGAAACTACATCCGTGCCATCTCCTATTCCTACCTGCGCGCTATCATTGGAACTTAGACGATTGATTCTGTATCCCCCATTCCCAGCAAGATTGTTTACCATTTGATTTGTGGCAGTGTCATCAGTGGAGTAAGCCCAACAGCCAACTGTGGCATTATGCAAGACGTCCAGTTCATCGCATGTTGCATCCGCGCATCTAGCCCAGCGATTATCGGGTCCAGAAAAATCTATAGAGGCTATCCCCTCTTGTTTGTTGGATATATTCTGGCCCGGAGGAATGGTGCTTTGCGCAGTCAAATTACAATCACTTCCACACGATCCTCCGGTGGCAGCCCGCGCGCCGCTGGGTTCATCTAGGTTCCACCGGGCGACCACGGGTGGAAGACAGGTGCCCCCAGAACAATCTGCGTCTGATGTGCAAGAATTGTTGGCATTGGTGCCTCCGTAACAACTCTTGATGGTGTAGTTGTGGCGAACAGTCTGGGCGGCTCTAGCTGACGGCCAGTCAAGTAAATAATCATCAACCGAGACCCTTTGGTTAAATCCTGTTCCTAAAATAACAATCAAGGATAGAGTGGAAAAACTACTGACAATAAACCAATGCCAGAACTTGTGCTCGGGGCGGACGTGCCAGCGACGATAGGTGTGCGACGAGGCCACGAGGGAATCGTGTAATTTACTGGTCATACCCTATAGAATACAAAAGACCCGTAAGAATTGGGTCTGAAGCAGCGTTTTTCATAATTATTTTAGTATTTTTTGATCTTATTATTTGTTTTGATTACGCCTATTATACCATGAATTTCTAAAAAAATCAAGTTT
>MGEK01000019.1 GCA_001791325.1 Candidatus Uhrbacteria bacterium RIFCSPLOWO2_01_FULL_47_25
GTCTTCAAGATTAGGTTTCGTTAAGATCCCTCAGAGACTATGAGGTTGATAGGCGCTACGTGTAAGATCCGTAAGGATTTTAGCGAAGGCGTACTAATAGATCGAAGTCTCGATACTGATGCTGGTTTACCCCGCTCCATTCTTATTTAATGATTAACAATAATGGAAGCGGTAGCCGCGAGGCGGCTTCGCCGTCCCAATCGATGAATAAGTAAATTTATTGATGGGAATGGTGCGGGGAAAGCATCATCAGATATTGGTTGCAAAAATTTTGCTCTTATCGTTTTGTGCCCCGCACCTTTTCTAGTGATGATTTTCAATAATAATTAGTAGTGAGCCAAGAGGCGGTTTCGCTTTCTTGTGCTGCAGTATTTGTTGGATCGTCAATGGAAAAGGTGCGGGGTGTGCCTCAATAATTTTAAACAAGCGTATAGTCTTGGTGACTTAAACGTGGTGGTCACCTCGCACCAATCCGCCCGAGGCGGATGGTACGGGGCAAGCACCTGATCCTCCGCCTTCGCTGAAGCTTCGGCGGACAGGCATTCCGAACTCAGCCGTTTCAGCTCAAAGCTGATCCGCCTCGGGCGGAAAGCCCGCCAGCGCCAACCCGCCTGCCAAAGTTGCCATCTATGGTTGGATATAGAGTCCTCGTGCTTCAAGCGAAAGGGCCACACCTGATCCCATTCCGAACTCAGCCGTTAAGCCTTTCAGCGCCGATGATACTCCATCAGGGGGAAAGTAGGCCAGCGCGAGGACCTTGTATCCCACTCGGCAACGGCGGGCAGGTGATACTTCATCAGGGGAAAGCGTAGCGAGGTCAATTGACCGAGCGAAGCCCCGCATTGTCTGAAAGACTAGTGCGCGGGTAGGCCAGCGCGAGGACGGTGTGCTCGTTTTTGGTATAAAAAATTCCGCTCAATAGAGGATCTTATTGAGCGGAGCATTCCGATACTGTGGCCCGAATTCGTGTATTACCGGCGAAGCAGCGTAACGAATAGTCGCATCTTTTTTGCTTGCTCGCCGATATCTTTCGCGGACTCCCTTATTGAGGCCGAAGGCGCCCGTGAGAACACTCGTCTTTCTACCAAGAGATGTGCGAGTTCACTTTGACAGAGCATGAGCGCCGGTTGCTTTTCTCCGCGGCAGAGTGATGATATGGCGTTCTCGTACTTCGCTAGTTCCTCCTTGGCGTTCAGCCTACTTATTCTGTCAGATTCAATGGCGAATGCCACTACCCGATGGAAGTCCTGGCGATCGAGGAATCTGTTCTCGACTACCTCCAGCCACTCTTTTACCATTGCGGCCGAACTTAAAGCAGCGGTGGTTGAGATAGGATTACGCTCCGCGCGTTTTTGCCATTCAACCCTCTGCTCTGCTAACCAGATAATGACATCCGTATATCGGTCTATGGTTATAGTGTTTTTCTTTGCCATCGTTCCCTCCCCAGGCTTCTTAAGAAATTTTCTTTTTTGTCAATCGACTTCTTACTCGCAGGGATAGTAGACCATCACCAGAATTTTGTCAAGGGGGAATTTTGAGGAGTTTCGAGGAGATGAATGTGCCGACTGCGCCCTGCAATGTCCCGCAGCGTGGGACGAAGCAGGGTGATACTCCGTCAGGGGGAAAGTAGGCCAGCGCCAGAATTTTACAGCTCATTTTTCATTTTAGTTTAGTAGGTCGCAGGACCATAGGTTTGTTTTTTGACGAAAAGATAAGGGTCACTGGTATTTCAGCGACCCTTATT
Organism: Candidatus Uhrbacteria bacterium RIFCSPLOWO2_01_FULL_47_25; assembly: GCA_001791325.1. Classification (GTDB taxonomy): domain Bacteria; phylum Patescibacteriota; class Patescibacteriia; order GWA2-46-9; family GWA2-46-9; genus GWA2-46-9. The sequence continues at coordinate 1,745 of MGEK01000019.1, forward strand.
GGTAAACGGTTACTTTAGTAGGGGGTGTTTAGTAACCACCCAGGATCCACTTTAGAAGACAGCCACACCAAGGTCTCTTGGGGTCGGGTGGTGGGACCATGCGCCTGAAGCGTTCGCGCAGCTCGCGCGTTGTTGCCTCGTCGGTCGTGTAGACCACAATGCCGTTTATTGTGACTTGGTGGAGCGGCAGAGGTTTGTCGCCGTCCCTGATATAAATGACGTCGTCTAACGCTCGACGCTCTGCCGTAACCTCATCTGTCATGCTTTCTTTTGTTACCATTTCGTCCTCCTTGCGATTGTTGGTTTTTGCCTTCTATGTTTGGGGTCAGTTGCCTCCTTTGTAACCCTTCGGCTGCTGCTCGGTTGAGGATTATAAGCTGGGCTGGAGTCAAATACGGAGGGTCTGTTTCTACTTGGTCTGTATTCCTGATCCAAGGCGTTTGGCTAGCATCTCCTCCATTATGCTTGGCGTAGTTGCGTTTTGCCCTGCCGCTATACACTCGAATTCGCCTTCTTTTCATCAATCCCCCTTGCGGTATCTTCTTTGCCATGCCATCGCGGTTTGTTCTGAACCCATATTTCATTCAGTCGGCCCATGCGTTCGCAGGGGCGGCGTTTCGCCAAAACAAATCACTTTCTCCACGACCTCTGGTTTGAAAGTGAGCAGGTTAATGGCGCTACGTCCTTTTTCTATCGCCTCCATGATTCCGCACATGACACGGCGTATGGTCAGCCCCGAAATGGCTTTACGGGTGGCGGTAAGCAAAACCATGAGGTCAGACAAGAGCGGAACAAGTTTGCTCCCGAACTGAATGATTTCAATTGTCAAAGGAGCAGTAGCGGCATTTGAGGTTCGTAGTGCATCCCTTGAATGTATGGCCTCCCTTTGCAACACTGTGATCCCTCTTAGCAGTTCCTCCATCAATTGCCAAGCTTCTTTTTTTGATTGTTCCATTGTCCCTCCCAATGGGTATTGGTTTATATGATAACATTACTATACCGCAGGACAGTGTCAATGGCTTTAATTATTTGCTACTATAGGAGCAATATGAAAAGTAATGAAGGAGTAACTAGAACCGGTATTGTGATCCTTGCCGCCGGAAGGGGCGCGCGGATGAACCATGCTATTCCCAAAGTCCTTGTGTTGGTTGGCGGGGTACCCATGATTCTACGCGCGCTATCTGCCGCGGAAGCGGCGAATTTTAAAACTAAACCCGTTGTTGTAGTGGGTTACAAAAAAGAGTTGGTAAAAAAAATCGTTGGCGCGAGAGCGCGCTATGCTTGGCAATGCCGCCAGCTTGGTACTGGTCACGCCGTAGCCGCGACCAAGTCATTACTGTATAAAAAAGTTGGTCAAGTGATTGTAATTTATGGCGATCATCCTTTTACCTCGGCGAATCTTTTGCGCCGCCTTGCCTCATTACAGGAGAGAACCAGGGCGGTCGTGGCGATGACTACCGTGGTTGTGCCAAACTTTCTTGGGCCCCGGCGCATTTTTCTGCGTTATGGTCACATTGTGCGCGATCCGCGAGGTCGTTTTGTTAAACGTTGTGTTGAATACAAAGACGCTACGGCGCGCGAGCGGGCCATTCGCGAAGTCAACTCCGGGCACTATTGCTTTGAGGCTAAGTGGCTTTGGCAAAGCTTGCCAAAACTCAAGCGTAAGAATTTTAAAAATGAATACTATCTTACTGATCTAATAGGTTTGGCTGTGGCCGAAGGCCGGCGCGTGGCGCCATTGGCACTTAAAAATTGGCACGAGGGGTTGGGGGTGAATACGATGGAAGAAGTTAAAATTGCCGAGGGAGTCGCTACAAAAAATCTAAAATCTAAAAGTTATGAGTTATAAGTTTTGCGTTTTCAGTTCATGCTATGCATGATGAATACATCGTAGATCTCCACATCCACTCCAAATTTTCGCGGGCGTGCTCGCGTGATTTAGTGCTGCCAAAAATCGCCGAGACAGCCGCCTTGAAGGGCATACATCTTGTGGGAACAGGGGATTTCACTCATCCGGAGTGGTTTCAGATGATGAAGAATGAACTACAGCAAAATGACCTCGGCTTTTATGAAGTTAAAAATGTTAAAACATTCAGACCGGTTGAGTTCGTGCCAACCGCCGAAATATCCTGCATTTACAGCAAAAACGGGGCTGTCCGGCGGTTGCATCTCTTGGTTGTTGCTCCCACTTTTGAAATCGTTGAAAAGATAAATAGACGCTTGGAAGCTATCGGCAACATTCATTCTGATGGTCGGCCGATTTTAGGGCTAGACGCCAAAGAACTTTTAAAAATTATGCTAGATGTTTCAGATGAGTGCTTGATGATACCGGCCCATGCCTGGACACCATGGTTTTCTATTTTTGGTTCTAAATCTGGTTTTGACAGCATAGAAGAATGCTTTGAAGAGTTGGCATCGCATATTACCTCAATTGAAACAGGACTTTCTTCGGACCCGCCGATGAATTGGCGTTTATCCAAATTGGACAATATCACTTTAGTTTCTAATTCTGACGCGCACTCGCTTGATAATCTGGGCCGTGAAGCAAATGTTTTTAAGCGCGGAGAAGGTATGATTTATCAGCGGCTCATTAATATTTTGCGTGGTCAAAATAAAGACGATTTTCTCTATACCATTGAATTTTATCCTGAAGAAGGAAAATATCATTTTGATGGGCATGCCGTGTGCGGTGTCCGCCTGACCCCGGAAGAAACAGAACGATATGGGGGCAGATGTCCAAAATGTCAAAAGCTTGCGACAGTGGGTGTCTTGAATCGCGTAAACGAATTGGCCGATCAATCAGGGAATGATAAAATATCTGGGCGTACTTCTTTCAAAAGCATCGTACCCTTGCGGGAAATTCTGGCCGAAGTGCTAAATGTTGGTAAACACACAAAAAGTGTTGATGCTGTTTATAGGTCATTGGTGCCGCGCCTGGGCAGCGAGTTTGATGTATTAATTTACGCCTCAATAGCTGACATTGCGGCGGTTGGCTCCAAAGAAATCGCCCTAGCGGTTGAAAAAATGCGCGAGCGTGATATAGAAGTTGTGCCGGGCTATGACGGTGTTTTTGGCACAGTTCATATTTTTAAAGAAGGCGAGCGCCATTTAATGAAGCAGGACACTCTTTTTGGTTAAACAGCACACTGCCCGTTCAATGAACGGGCGGTGTGCTTTTAGAAAATCAATCTAAAAATTATCGGCGACCTCTTTTCGCCTTCTTCGCCTTTGCCTTTGCTTTTGGTCTTTTCCTTGCCATGCTGCTCACCCCCTTCCTTAAGTCGCTTGTGTCATGATTGGACACGCGATGATGCTGATGCGAACTTTTTAGATTATATTATTTTTTACTCCAAATCAGCACTTGATCTGATAAACAATGAATTTAAATACATTATACAACAAAAAAGAATGATCAGCAATAGTTTTTTAAAATTTTTTCGTTACCAAATGAATCTTCAAAAGTTGTCCTACATCAATGGTGGACCAGATGGGACTTGAACCCATGACCTCCCGGATGCAAACCGGGTGCTCTAGCCAACTGAGCTACTGGCCCGTAGATTTTGGTGCGGGGTGAACAAACGGGATGCTTTGTCAATTTTACGAACTCAAAATTTTTTATCTTGATGGCGGTGTAGGTGGCGTAAAACCGCTAAATAAGCCGCCAAATAGCCATAAAATTACTGGACCCAAAAGACCAGTCAGCATCATTAATCCAATGACGACAAGAAGTATTCCAAAAAGTTTGTAGCTCAACCGAGAACCGCCGTAGAATGGAATCCATTGTTCAGCCCAATCTACTGATCCAAAAAATGAAAAAATTGGTTCTGTGTAGATCACAATGCCGGCGCCGGCGGCAGTGATGATAAGACCCCAAAGGATTCTTGACATAAGCTGTGGATAACTTTTAACAAAAAAATTAATTTAAGCGACGGGAGCTAACGTTAATGATATAAGAAGTTCACAAGAATCGGAAGAGCTAGCGCGATTGGTATTCTTGTGCCCGCATTTCTCACAACGGTGGTAAATAAGGTATTCGTCCTTAATATACCTCACCGCCATTGGCTCCATTAAGCCCCGGCAAGAGGCCTGTCGGTCGCCCGGGGTTAAATCCACATGCTTGCTCCATAAGCATTTTGGGCAGTGGTTAGTATACCCATTGCCATTAACCGCCGTTTGGCAATGTTCACAGGTAAAAGATTCAAGGCGGCGAACAAAGGACATAAGCTTTCGTATTTATACATTATTTAATAATAAGGTACAATGATATATATGACTGAAAGCAAAGAGTTAAACGAGCCACATATTTTCAATACTCACGATGCCAGACTTAGGGCTCATTTTGAGAAGTATGACGGAGAAACCAGTTTTGAGAACGGGGAGCCGGAATTTGATGAAGTGCGCTTGGAAATAGCGGCGCATTATGGAGTACCCTTGCCCGAAGAAAGTGATGGGCCAGATGAAAAAACGAAGGGACATATTTTTATAGTTGATAATAAGTTGGTTGAAAATCAACGCCATCACCGCGCGTTTTGTGTCGTGAGAAGACGAGAAGGAGAGAAGCAGGATGCGTGGTATATTGACGGGCGATTAGCCCATGTCGCGCTATTGGGACGACTCTATAATTATTATAAAGTTCCTAACGATGAACACAATGAAGTGTGTTTAGGATTCCTTGACAATGAGGGGTTTTCGGATATTGAAGAAATACAGAAAAAAGCGAGAGTACAAAATAGTCCAATAACTTGGTTCATTCGCGAAACCGTAACTCCATCATAGACAAGTCATTTGATCTACGTAACACGCAGATATAGTATTATAACGTCTTTCAAAGAATGTATATCAACGGGAGCCTGTCGGGGCTCCCGTTTTTTGGCAAGAGTCGTAAGTCTGCCCTTTTGTCACTGTAAGTGTTCTCCTTCTTGGTTTGTGAGCGAGCTTGTGGCAACAACGGACCCGCCGGGTTTGTGTCGGTGGCCGCAACTTGGGCACCCCCAGTGAAAGTAGCCCAAATGCTTAAGCGTCATCCTGTCGGCCTCACAGTTGGCGCAAGACCGTGGCCGTGTCGCTTCTGTCACTGCATTTAAATCACTCATGCTCCCCTCCTTCTACTGATTCATTTGACCATCATTTAGTTTGCAAAGTTCTTCCTCCTTATTGTAATTAAGCGTATTCCTTTTGCTATCTTCCAGTCAAGAGAGGCAATGTCATGCTCGGTAGTAAACCCCGTTAGAGAACTCGCACGGGGCATTGCACCCCGTGCTCGTACGGAGTGCAATTCTCTAACGGGGTAAAATGTATCTCTCCATTTAAATGGAGTAAAAAAGCAAGAAATGTTAAAATTGGCATATGTTGTGGCTTCCATTCGCGCTGTTTAGCGCTATCGTGCTTGCTTCTAGGCGAGTTTATGAAAAGAATTTAACCAATGCTTTTGGCAATTTCTCAATAGGTTTTATTATTCAAGCTTTTTCTTTGTTGCCAACGCTCGCGCTTTTTTTATTTCTGCCACTGCCCGATAACATCCTAACTCTTCCGTGGAAATTCTGGTGGCCATTGCTTATTATTTGGTTTATCTTATATCCGATTCAAACTTATTTTTTATATCGGGCCTTGCGTGAAGGTGAATTGTCGGAAACCACTCCGATTATGGCGCTTTTGCCAGTTTTTAATATAGTTTCCTCGTACTTAATTATTGGAGAATTACCTACATTTCTTGGTAGTATCGGGATTATTTCAGTGGTTTTTGGCACTTATCTTCTCTTAAAGAATCCGCGGTATACCACATCCAATAAGTACAGCAAAGGGGTGATTTATATGATTATTGCCACAGCCTGCATCGCCATTGGCTCAACTCTTGATAAAGTATCAATCAGTGTTTCCACCCCGGTTTTTTATAGTTTTATGAATACTCTTGGTGCGGCGATTATTTTCTTGTTTCTAGTTTATGCGTATAAACAAAATGAAGGGTTGGAAAAAATTAGAAATATGTTTTTACTTTTTTCATTGCTCGGTATTTTTCAAGCGTTAGCGTTTACTTCGAGTATGTTTGCTTTCTCTTACGGGCCGACTTCATATGTTCTGGCTGTGCGTTCAGGTAGTTTCTTGATGGCCTCGGCCATGGGGATTTTCTTTTTTAAGGAGGTTCTGTCGCCCCAAAAAATTATTTCCTATGTTTTATTTGTCGTGGGGATTGTTTTGATTACTGTTGGGTAGCAATACAGTTTTGTTAATAATAAATTCATAATTAAGGAAGAAGGCCTGGGGCGCGAAGCTCCAGGCCTTCCTTCGTTCTGCCTTCCGGCTCGCTTACGCACCGCCCCCTACCGTCCGGTGTGGGCCGTCGGACGACTACTTCGTCGGCAGATGGGCATTGCGGCGAGCGAGGTCGATGAGCCCTTCCGCCCCGGTCGGTTCACGACACCATGCTTCCTCCTCGTCGGGGGTCAATGGCCGCATCATCTCCTCATACGACTGGCCTCTCTTTACTGCGGTGTGGTCACACATCGCGCGACCGCACACTGGACATAGTGATGGCATGGCTGTCCTCCTTTTTTGTTGGGAAGGAATGACTCGCGGTAAACGCGGCCTCTCCTTCACGTTGTATTTCTAGCTACCCCTATAGATAGAGCACAACGAAGCCTCGAGCGAGCTGACGAGCATGCTCATCTTCGGCAATGGCGTACTCAAAACCGGCGGCATCACAAGTCAGTCGCGCCACTCGTAGACCATCCACGTACATAGCCGCAGGTAAGATGGCTGGGTACACTTCATTGGCGACCCCCGCTACTGTGCTCAGGGCGACATGGATTTGCTCGCCAGTTGTTTTCAGTTTGTAGAAGAAACCGACTCGTTGGTTGAGGCCGTGATCGCCCGAGAGACCGCAACCCGACGCTATGAAGTTATTGAGAAGATTTGCAAGGGCTTGTGCCCTTTCAGCCATCGTTATCATGATTTTCCTCCTCTCTGGGGTTAGGGTTGTTTTGGTCAAATCGATTGTTATTCAGTAGCCGAGGCGGACGCCTCGAAAGAGCGCTTTTTGGAGCGCTCGCCTCGGCTACCCTGTTGTCAAAGAGCAGTGAATAGTAGATCAAAGTCAGAAAAAAGTCAATACAAGGCGCTTATTCGGGCGCTTGCTAAAATGTATTGGTCTTAACTAATTTATAGACTTTTACTAGTTTTTTCTTAGTGGACATGAAGGGCTCGAATCCCCTAACCTTCTCGGCTTGGCCCGTTAGAGTTAATTGGACGGTGCCCCGCCACAGCGGGGCGACCTTCTCGGTATAAACGAGACGCTCCCCGCCCGACTGAACGACGTCAGTCGTTCGGGCGGCCAGCCCGACAGCGTCATTCTGGCGGGGTAACTTCACCCCGTACCTTTTGATGGGCAATGAGGGATTTGAACCCCCGACCTCTTCGGTGTAAACGAAGCGCTCTAACCATCTGAGCTAATTGCCCTCAGTAAAAGGTGCGGGGCAAGATTGCCTTTAACTATCTTTGTATACCGATTTTTTGCGGGATTGTCCAGTATATCCCCACTGTTCGGTCGGCATGGTACAATAAGCCATATTCTATATGGGTCGCCATGAGCTTTTTCTAAAGGTCTTTGCCGCGTTTGTTGTGGGGCTTGTGTTCATTGGTTTTGCGGCGGTCCTGTGGCCGACAAACGGCAGAGTTTCACTGCCGCCTCTGCTCGCGGCGATCATTAAAGGCGTGGATAATCCAGCGCCAACAGTCGCTCAACAACCTCTCCCGCCCTATGTTCCGCCTAGCGAAATTAAAGCAGTTTACGCCACGTCTAACACGGCCTTATTGCCAAAGCGTATGGATGGTCTAAAAAAATTAATTGATGAGACTGAGCTTAATGCCATTGTAATTAATGTAAATGATAGTAATAAAAATATAGTGTCGCGTCCTGAACTGGTGGAGTTGGTCAAAACGTTAAATGCGAACAACATTCATACTATCGCCCGCATTGTCGTTTTTCAAAATGAAGCGTTGGTATCAGAGCATCCGGAGCTTGCTTTGAAAACTAAAAATGGCAATATCTGGCGCGATGGGGGCGGTCATCGCTGGGTTGATCCATCAAGTGAGGAAGTATGGAAGAAAATTTTGAACATATCCGAGCAAGCCGTCGCCACCGGTTTTCGTGAACTTAATTATGATTACATTCGTTTCCCTTCCGACGGAGCGGTATCTAGCGCAGTCTATCCGCATTGGGATAAAACTAAACCAAAAGACGAGGTTATAAATTCTTTTGCTAAGTACTTGCGGCAAAATCTCAAATCGCGCCATCTGGATCTGATTTTGTCCGTTGATATTTTTGCGCACAGTATTTTGGTTGAGGACGACACGCACATTGGACAAAAGTTTCTAGATATCGTTGATTATTTTGACGCCACCGCGCCGATGGTTTATCCGTCGCATTATCGCGCGGGAAATTTTGGCTTTAAGAATCCGGCGGCCAATCCTTACGGCGTGGTTTTTGGCACCATGGATAAAGCCAAGAAAAAGTTAGAGGCCGCTGGTAAGCCAAAAATAATTTTGCGGCCATGGCTTCAGGATTTTAATATGGGCGCCATTTATACCGCTGCAATGGTGAAAGAAGAAATGAGGGCTGTTAAAGAAGCAGGTTTTGCATCCGGCTGGATGCTTTGGAATCCTCATAATGTTTATACTAAAAAGGCGCTGGCTCAAGAAGAGTAAATTTGTGAAACGTCGTAACACTAATTCCGAGTCACTGCACGAGTTGCCCATGGCAGATAGCGGTTTCCCGCCGCGACAAAATGACGCAGAAGGGAAGTCGTTTGAACCCTTTGATCCTGAAAGATACCCGATTAGCGTGATTAATGCGCTTCTTGATGATTTAGGGTGGGCGAATGACGATGAGGGGGAATTTCTGACGCGCACGGAAAGAACAAGGCTGGAACATCTACGCGATACCCCAGCCGTTGACGCGACAGCTCAAGCAGTACAACGCGAAGCAGCTGATAAACTCAAGCATTATGAACGAAATACGCGGCGAGTAAACACACTTAATAAAGTGCTCACTACCACCGTCGCAATCGCAGAAACTCACGCCGGGGCGGGTATTGATGCTGATTATTATCTTCAGGAAGCTTTGCGTTTCAGGGAACTAATAATAAATAGTACCGGTCAGAATAGCGACAAGCAAGTTCCCATGGATAGATCCATCCCTTTAGGGGTGCGTCATTTGCTTATTGCTCTAAAGCGCGACCTTAGCACCCACTATATACACGATATGGAAGATAATGTAAACTTATAGCAATATGACGTGGCAATATTTCAATTCTCCAATGATGTCGTCGTTAGTGGGGCCATTCGGTTTTTTCTTTTGGCCGCTGTTGGTTTGGTCATTGGTCTGGAAGGGCATGGCTTTGTGGCACGCCGCTAGAAAAGGAGAAACCTACTGGTTTGTGGCTTTACTGATTGTCAACACCGCCGGCATTTTAGAAATTCTCTACCTTTATGTATTTGGCGGCAAAAAAGCACTATCTTCGCCAGGAGCTATAACTTCTACATCTCCAAAGATGTAGCGAATTGTCAGAATTATCATTAGTCAAATATCGTTTTCAATTTGTCGTATGGTGCCTTTGGGCACTTTTTTTGTTATAATTTAGCAGTTAGTATATTTTTGCACACTCATTATGCTTTGGCTCGTGGTCGTTCTCGCTGGCCATTTAAGCAATGCCGGCGCTTTCGTTATAGATAAAATTCTTTTGCAAAAAATAATGCGTCACCCGACGGTGTACGTTTTTTATATCGGCGCGCTGGGTATTTTTGCCTTTGTGCTTTTGCCCTTTGGAAATTTCATTTGGCCGCCAGTGCCTGTGATTGTGCAGAGTGCTCTTTCCGGTTTTACTTTTATGGCCGCCTTGTTGTGTTTTTTTATGGCTCTTAAGAAAAGCGAAACCACTAGAGTCGTGCCGTTTTTTGGCGCTCTCATTCCAATATGGACATTAATTTTTGCCACGGTTTTTTTAGGAGAATGGTTAAATGGGCGTGAATGGTATGGCATCGCGCTTCTGGTTGTCGGCGCCATACTGATTTCATATGAGTCATCACTCGCTCCCACAGCGATAACCGGGGCTTTGGCCGCGCTCATTATTTTCGCCGCCGGTTTATTCGCTTTTTCCTCAACAATGCTTAAGGCGGTTTTTAATAGCACCGAATTTATTAACGGGTTTTTATGGACGCGATTATTCGCTTTTCTGTCGGTCCTGCCGCTTCTGCTTTTGCCCTCCACCAGAGCGGTGGTGCTTAATATGGGGGCGGGTAGTGGTACCGAGCGTCCAACTCCATTATTTTTTGTCGGGCAATCTCTGGGAGCTTTAGGATTTGTGCTGTTGGCCTGGGGAACCCAGCTAGCCCCGCGCGTCACAATAGTTAATGCTTTGCAAGGAATTCAGTATGCTTTTCTTTTTATATTAATTACTATTCTTTCATATTTAGCGCCGCGATTAATTAAAGAGTCGCTGTCTGCCCGCATCCTAATTCAAAAGACCTTAGCCATTATTATTTTGGCTGGAGGACTAGTGCTCGTGGCGTAGGTTTTATGGAAAGCAGGAAGGTTAATATGAGTACAATTCTTATAATCATAGCTGCTTTTTTGTTGGCGCTTGTATTTTGGTTATTTTATCTTGGTCGTCCGGCCCCTATTATTGACCAAGTGTATGGTGTCAGTTTTTCCAGTAAACAAGCAAGGGCGCTGCAATTAAATAGCGAAGAAGCGTATTTAGCTATCCTTGATGATTTAGAGGTAAAGAGCGTAAGGCTGGCCGCCTATTGGGATATTATTGAGACGTCACCCGGTCAGTTTGATTTTTCCGAGCTTGATTGGCAGATTGATGAAGCCGGAAGGCGAAATGTTACTGCGCTCTTGGCTGTCGGTCGCAAGCTTCCACGCTGGCCCGAATGTTTTATGCCTGATTGGGCGCGCGATTTGGCGCCGCCCCAGCAAAATAAACACTTATTGCAAATGTTACGGGTGGTGATTGAGCGGTATCGTCATCGTGAAGCAGTAGTCGCTTGGCAGCTTGAAAATGAACCCTTTGTTGGATGGTTTGGGCAGTGCCCAAAACTGGATCGGACATTACTTCAGGAAGAACTTAATTTGGTACGCAGCTTAAGTCCCAAGCCCGTGGTGATTACTGACTCGGGAGAGCTTTCAACTTGGCGCCGCACCGCGCGATTTGCCGATCGTTTTGGCACAACCATGTACCGAGTTACCTGGAACCCTTACTATGGCTATGGGTTCTATCCTCTGCCAGCCAGTCTTTACCGTTTAAAGGCGCGTTTGTGGGGACTCAATCCATCAGATGTAAGCATTACCGAGCTGCAAGCCGAACCATGGCCGCCCGGGAAGCCACTTGTGGAAGTTTCGCTAGATGAGCAATTTAGGTCAATGGACTTTGATCGTTTTCAAAAAAACATCACTTTTGCCCGCGCCACTGGCTTTGGCGAGGTATATTTGTGGGGCGCGGAGTGGTGGTATTGGATGAAAACAACGCAGAACCATCCAGAATTTTGGGAAGAGGCGAAGAAATTATTTGAGCCGTAAGTTTACCCCGTACCGACCGCGCCCCGCCACGGCGGGGGATCTGGTGCGGGGCTATAAGCCTTAAGATTGAGCAGTTCAGTAATTTTATTACTCATGTTTTGAGTGTTTAATATATATATACAAAATTTGACGGTCGTCAAATTTTGTATATATGCTGAATATGTCAAAAATTGATGTTGGTGGGTGTATACATTGGATGGGGCATTTTTTTGTTTTGTGCTATAATATACGCACATTCAAATTCCCTGTATTCAATATTCTATATTCCATATTCTTCATGCTATGCTCTACTTGGGCGCTGACCATCGCGGCTTTGCTTTAAAAGAATCCCTTAAGCGTTATTTAGCAAAGCAAGGTGTGGCCTTTGAAGATTTGGGAGCAGCGAGTTTAGTGCCAGGGGATGATTACGTTGATTATGGTTTGGCCGTAGCCAAGGCGGTTGCCAATGACCCAGAGGCGCATAAAGGGGTGCTAATTTGCGGTTCGGGCATTGGTATGTCCATTGTTGCCAACAAAATAAAAGGAGCGCGAGCAGCTTTAGTGACAGAGCTTCGACAAGCTGTGGCCGCGCGTACTGACGATGACTCTAATGTGCTTGTTTTGGAAGCAGATGCCACTACGCCAGATCGCGGCATAGAGATAGCGGAGAAATGGCTGAACACTTCTTTTAGTGGAGCAGAGAGTCACCAGCGTCGGCTTGATAAGATTAAAGAACTTGAAGAGGGAAGTTTCTGCTAGCCCGTTGGTGCAATCTCTAATATCTAATTCCTAATCTCTAAACAATATCTAAGCCCGAAATCCCAATGTTTCAAACTGTTGATATTTGTGATTTAGATATTGTGATTTGTTTAGAAATTAGATATTAGGATTTAATATTTACATGTAGTTATGGAAATCATCCCAAGCATCCTCACAAATTCAAAAGATGAATTAGCTTCAAGGCTGGAGTTAATTCGCGATCTTGATATGACCATTCAGCTTGATTTCATGGATGGCCAGTTTGTGGTTTCGCGCTCTCTTTTGCCGGCGGAATTACCCAAAGAGCTCGCGCGACTTTCTTGGGAGGCGCACTTAATGGTTCAAAACCCGATTGTTTGGAGTCAGACTCTTTATTTGTTGGGAGTCAAAAGAGTCTATTGGCATGTTGAAGCATTGTCGTCAGAAATGGTCATTCCTCATCATTTGTCTCATATAGAACACGGTCTCGCTCTAAGGTTAGAGACTCCTATTGTGGCGCTTGAACCGTTTATTACAATGATCCAATCAGTGCTTTTATTAAGCATTACTAATCCGGGTTATCAGGGCGAACCGTTTCAGGAGTCGGTTTATGATAAAATTAAAGAGTTAAAACGCAATCATCCGCATATTAAAGTTATGGTTGACGGCGGGGTTAATTTGGAGCACCTGAAAATTTTAGAGAAACTCGGCGTTGATCGGGTGGCCGTGGGCTCGTCTTTTTGGAAATTCGGCGACCCCAGGACGGTGCTCGCGGCGTTTAGACAGGCGACATTATGAGCCTTAGAGCCATAATCGTTCGGACTCCGTCCGAACTAGCTATAAGCCATAAAGCTTTATGGCTAGTGAGCGTAGCGAACGACTACGGCTTACGGCTTTAATGCTTTCACTATGGTTCATCTTCACGATAAAAAGATAAAATTTCTGGAAGAGAAGGCTAACAAGGTTCGTCGCTCTATTATTGAGATGTTAGTGGCCGCGGGCTCGGGGCACACCGCCGGGCCTTTGGGTATGGCCGATGTTTTTACGGCTTTTTATTTTCATATTTTGAATCACAATCCTAAAAAGCCGCTATGGGAAGAGCGCGATAGGCTGATTCTCTCTAATGGCCACATTTGCCCAGTGCAATACGCGACTATGGCCCATGCCGGTTATTTTCCGGTTAAAGAACTTTTAACCTTGCGGAAATTCGGCACGCGTCTGCAAGGCCATCCGCATCGGGGATCTTTGCCGGGCATTGAAACAACTTCTGGACCACTGGGCTCTGGTTTGGGGCAAGCCGCGGGCATTGCCTACGGCGCGCGGATGGATGGCAAAAAATTCCGCACCTATTGTTTAATGTCAGATGGTGAGCACGATACCGGAATTATTTGGGAAGGCGTGATGTTTGCTGGGAAATACAAACTTAATAATCTTACGGGAGTAATTGACAGGAATAACATTCAGATTGACGGCGTTACTGAAGATATTATGCCTCTAGAACCACTGAAAGAAAAATATGAATCTTTTAATTGGCACGTTTTGGAAGTGAGTGGGCATGATTTTGAGCAGATTGTCGGTGCGGTTGAAGAAGCCAAAGCGATCTACGAAAAGCCGACGTTGATTATCGCTCATACCATTCCCGGCAAAGGCGTGCCCGAAATTGAATTTGATTACAAATGGCACGGCATTCCGCCGAACAAGGAGCAGGCCAAGCAGTTCCTTCACGAGCTTCGGACATTGGGAGGAAAGATAAAAAGTGAGCATGAGTAGTATGGCGTCGCTTCAATATCGTTCAGTCAGTCAGTGGATTTTTGGTCTAATTGTCGCTACCTTTTCGGCCATAGTGATTTTTTTTGCCACCAGCCGTATTTTAGGTATTGTGCTTCCGAGACCGAAGGCGGGTTTTGTTGGCGAGGGCAATTTTTTCTTTGCGGCAAAGATTCTTGAGTACAGCGCCCTTATTACAGTATGCATACTTTGTTTCATTGCTGCGTTTTTGTTTTTCTTTTTACGTAAACAAAATTCAGCTTTTGTTTACGGTTTTATGTCGCTAAGCATTCTGTTGAGCGGTGGTTTACTAGTGCTGTATTTGATCTGACTAACATTGTATGTCTTGCAATCTTGGAGTGCATCTCGTTCATAACGCCCTCAATTTGACGTTGCTCGAGCAAGCCCCAACCCGCAAGGGTTATGGCGAGGGGTTGCTGGAGGTGGGGGAGAAAGATCCACGGGTGATGGCGCTCTGTGCTGATTTGACTGAATCCACGCAGACTCACCTTTTTGCCAAAAAATTTCCGGAGCGGTTCATTGAAATGGGTGTGGCTGAACAGAATATGGCGGCCGTGGCTGCGGGGTTGGCAAATTATGGCAAAATTCCGTTCATTGCTAGTTACGCCACTTTTAGCCCGGGGCGCAATTGGGATCAGATTAGAACAACAATTTGCTACAATGACGTGCCCGTGAAAATTGTTGGATGTCACACCGGAGTTTCTGTTGGGCCGGACGGCGCCACGCACCAAGCCTTGGAAGACATTGCGATTATGCGGGCTCTGCCCAATATGACAGTGATTTATCCCTGCGATGCCGTGGAGGCAAAAAAAGCGACCATGTCCGCAGTTGATGTTAAGGGGCCGGTTTATTTGCGCTTTGCCCGCGAGAAAACTCCGGTATTTACAACGATAAAGACGCCATTCAAAGTTGGCCGCGCCGAAGTGTTTTTTGAGTCTCGTGGAAAACCAGATGTCGCTATTATTGCTTGCGGCCCATTGGTTTACAATGCGCTTTTAGCCGCGGCCAAATTGGAAGCGCTGAAAATTAAAGTCCGCGTTATTAATAATCACACCATCAAACCAATGGACGAAAAAACAATTATTAAAGCGGCCAGAGACGCGGGCGCCGTGGTGACCGTGGAGGAACATCAAGTGATGGGCGGCATGGGTTCGGCTATTGCCGAAGTCTTGGCAAAACATTATCCTGTACCTATGGAGTTTGTTGGCGTGCAAAATCGTTTTGGGGAGTCGGGGGAGCCGAATGAGCTCATCAAAAAATTTGGGCTGGATGCGGAGGGTATTATTAAAGCGGCCAAGCGGGCATTGAGCCGTAAAGCCGTAATCGGCCCGACGTTGCGTCGGGCCTAGCCGTAAGCCATAAAGCTTTATGGCTAGTGAACATAGTGAACGATTATAGCTTATAGCTTATGGCTTTTGATTTAATTTCCATCGGCGATTCCGGTATTGACACGCTCGTGGCCATCCACGACGCCAGTCTCCATTGTTTCGTGCGCAAAGACGAATGCCAGATTTGTTTTAATTATGCCGACAAAATTCTGGCCGATGATATGCATACAAAAACTGCTTACAATGCCATGAACAATGCCATTGGTTCGGCTCGTCTTGGTTTAAAGACCTCTTTTTATACAGTGCTTGGTGGTGATGCTCATGGTCGGCGCATTATGGAAGCCTTAAATTATGACGGGGTGGATACTAAGTATATAAAAATTGAAAAAGATAAAAAAAGTAACGCCTCGGTTGTGATTAATTTTCGCGGTGAACGTACGATCCTTGTTTACCATGAAGATTTTCATTACCGTTTACCGAGGCTGCCCGACACTCGTTGGTTTTACTTGACAACGATGGGCCGGCGATTCCTGCCAGTGTATAATGCCCTCGTCCGCCACATTCAACAAACTAAAACAAAACTCGGATTTAATCCCGGCACATTTCAACTGAAAGCCGGTGCTGGCAAACTAAAACCAGTGCTCAAGGTTACAGCCGTGCTTTTTTTGAATAAAGAAGAAGCAAGGTTGATGACTCGCATCCATGATGAACGTGATATTAAGGAACTTTTGCGCGGCATGAGAAAATTAGGCCCGGAAATTGCCGTCCTTACTGATGGTCTAAAGGGTTCTTTCGCGACTGATGGCAACAAGTTTTATCATTCATCAGCCTTTCCTACGAAGATGATTGAGCGTACCGGTGCGGGCGATAGTTTCGCCACCGCCTTCGTGGCCGCTCTTTGCTACGGCCACGATATTAAAGAAGCCTTGCGATGGGGAGCGATTAATTCCGCCTCGGTTATTCAAAAGATTGGGCCGCAAGATGGTCTGCTTAAATTAAGCCTCTTGAAATCAATTCTTAAAAAGCATCCTCGTTTTCAGCCGCGTGTAATCTAAATCAAAAAATTTTAGCATTTAGTCAAGTCGTCACTTTCATGCCCAGGGTCTACGCTAAGCAGGCCGCATATCGCGCCGCGGCCGCTCATAAAACTCGCGCCAAAACGACTTCAAAATCATTGTCGTCATTTTTAGATAAGCACTCGCGAGATCAAAGGTTGAATTTTGGGCCGTTTCTTAATCAGCCAGTTTTCTCAACCACCGGTTTTATTATCATCGCGGCCATGAGCGTGTTGCTTAGTTTTGTCATTATTTTTTTTACTAACGCGCCCCTACCTCTTGCCACTAATGTAGTGCCGTCAATTTTTTCAGGCACGCGTCTTTATATATCACTAACTTATGGTTACCATCTTCGTTATCCGGAGACTTGGAACTATGAGATAAAATCAGCCGGAGAATCCGAAAAAGTGGTTTTTAGCGGCAATGGCGATAGAATAGTTGTCGCCACCATTAACAATGTTTCCATTTATACTCTTATTCCAGCCGTCCCAGAAAATGTGGCTCTTAACGGAATAAACGCTCTCCGTTATCATGACTATGACCCCCTGACCGGCCAGCCGATGGATCGGGTGGTGGTTAAGCGTGAGGACGGGCAATATCATGAGATTTCGGGCTATGGCCCTAAATTTGAACGTCTTCTTAGAAGCTTCGCCTTGTCGCTACAATAAATTATGCCGCATACTTCCAAGTTAAATTTAAAAGAAATATTATCAAGTGCGCGCCGTCAGGGCTGGGCTGTTCCTCACTTTAATATTTCAGATATAGCCATGCTACGTGGTTTGGTAGAGGCGGCAAACGAACTTAGGGCTCCCATATTGGTTGGTACGTCTGAAGGGGAAAGCGATTTTTTGGGACGGCGGCAGGCAGTGGCTCTGGTTTCCGCTTTTCGCGAAGAGCACAATTTACCGATTTTTATCAATGCTGACCATTGCCATAGTGTGTCCACAGCCAAAGCAGCAGTGGATGCGGGTTATGATTCTGTGCACATAGATCTATCCAAACTGCCTCTGGACGATAATATTGCCGGTACAAAAAAAATTGTGGCTTATGCCCGTGCAAAAAATACGGACATTTCAGTGGAGGGGGAAGTTGGTTATTTAGTAACAGACTCATCACAGGTATATAAGCGCGCTATTGCCGTGCCCGTTGAAAGCTTGGCCAAAGTTGAAGATGCCAAACGTTTTATTAAGGAAACTGGCGTTGATCGTTTGGCGCCGGCCGTGGGCACTCTGCACGGCATTGCCGCCAATGCCCCGCGTATTGACATTGAACGCGTTCAAGCCATAAGCAAGGCCTTGGGGAACACCATCTTGGTTCTCCATGGTGGCTCTGGCGCCCCAGACGAACAAATCAGGAAAGCCATTGCCGCTGGCATTGCCAATATTCACTTCAGTACTGATATCCGTCTCGCATATGTCGCGGCCTTGCGGGAATTTATCATGGAGCACCCCGAAGAAACGACTCCCTACAAGATTTTAGCGCCTGCGGTTGAAGCGGTGAGACTCAAAGCTATGGAGAAAATCAAGCTTATGGGTGCGGCCGGCCGATTATCTTAGTATAATTTCTAACCTCTAATACATTCAGCCCAAGGATGATCCATGCCCGCCGGTTGGCGCGGCGCCTCAGGCGAAAATTTCTAATTTCTAATTTATAAACTCATACGAAAATACGAAATCAATACGAATATACGAAATATCGTCTGGCAAAAAAATGGGTCATTTTTCGTACCTTTCGTATTATTTCGTAATTTCGTAAGAATGTTTCGTCATTCAGAATTCATTATTCTATAATCAATGAAATGCGTCGCGTTCTCTCTTCCTTGGTTCTCATCGCCTTGTTAGGGTTAGCTATTTGGTATGTTTGGGGGCGTTTGGGTGGGGAAAAACAAATAGACCAAGAAAATCAAGACCCTCCATCGTTGCCACCGCCATTGACCTACGCTACCAAGCCAGAGATAGGGTATCTGTCGCCGGATTTTTTACTAAAAACAGTTGATGGGCGCGAGGTTCGACTTTCCGATTATTTAGATAAGCGTGTTATTGTTAATTTTTGGAGTACCAGATGCCCCTTTTGTTTGACTGAATTAAAGAATTACAGTCGCTCGCTCGCCGAAAACTCCGATAAGCTGGTAGTCATAGCTATTAATCGTGGTGAGGCATCAATAATAGTGGATAACTTTCTTAATAGTTATATTCGCCCGTCCAATATTGTTTTCGTTGTGGATCCAGATGACACTATTTATGGCCGTTATAACGGCACATCAATGCCGGAATCATTTTTTATTGACACTTCTGGTGTAATTCGCGATCATAAATTAGGCGAGCTCGTGTATGATGAGATGCGGAAACGCATTAATGATTTTCTTAAGCTCTCGCCATATTCCACGACTCGTTAAGTTACTTTATATAGAGAGTTTGTCCCACACCCTTCCTAAATCTCCGTGGTCCCTGCCTACCGGCCTGCCTGCCGGTAGGCAGGGCAGGCAGGCTGTCACGGAATTGAAGGGCTATTAATTAATCCTTCAGACCCCGCACGGCGGGGCGTAAAGATGCGGGATTTATCCACATCTCTATCTTGACTTCTCTATATATTGTGGTATAATGGTAGTATTAGCCACAAGATATAGGGCATTGCTTAATACCAGAATGGGTCGGGATAGCTGGGAGACAGGTTTTTGGGGGTCTTTTTTGAATTCATTTTCTAAATTTTAAGGTCGCGAGCGCGTTTTTGCTCATTGACCTGTTAATTCTATTGCCTTACGTATGTCCATGACATCAGTCAAGACGATCAAAGTGTCGTCACCCGCCGCCACCGAAACGGAAAGTGCTGAGTTTTCCTTCCAACATTATTTTTCCAAGCCGGGGATGTACCCATTTGATGAAATTAACTGGGAAAAACGCCGTGCTGTTATTACCGGTCAAAACGGGCAGGTGTTTTTTGAGCAGGACGAGATTGAGGTGCCGGACTTTTGGTCACAAATGGCCACCAATGTCGTAGTTTCCAAATATTTCCGCGGTAAAATTGGCACACCCGAGCGCGAAACCAGCGTCAAACAAATGGTGGGGCGAGTAGCCAATACCATTACCGAGTGGGGAAAGATGGGCGGCTATTTGTCGGATGCGGAAGCCGCTATTTTTAACGCTGAACTTACTCATTTGTTAATTTATCAAAAAGCCGCTTTTAACAGCCCCGTCTGGTTTAATGTGGGCGTGCGCGAAAAACCGCAATGTTCGGCCTGTTTCATCTTGTCTGTTGATGATAATATGGAGTCAATTTTAGATTGGATTAAAAAGGAAGGGATGATTTTTAAGCATGGCTCTGGTTCTGGTGTAAATTTGTCTAAATTGCGTTCTTCTAAAGAAAAATTATCATTGGGCGGCACGGCCTCTGGTCCTGTCTCCTTTATGCGGGGGGCTGATGCCTCGGCGGGAGCAATCAAGTCCGGTGGTACAACCCGTCGCGCGGCCAAAATGGTGATCTTAAATATTGATCATCCAGATATAGTTGAGTTCATCCGCTCCAAAGAGCTTGAAGAGAAAAAAGCTTGGGCTCTCGGATCTATGGGTTATGATATGTCGCTTAATGGCGCAGCCTGGCAATCCATCCAGTTTCAAAACGCCAATAATTCAGTGCGGGTTACTGACGAGTTTATGAAAGCCTATGAAAATGATGAGGCATGGCATACGCGAAGCATTACTGAAGATAAGCCGGTTGATACTTTTCGGGCTCGCGATTTAATGAAGATGATTGCTGAAGCGGCTTGGGTATGTGGCGACCCCGGTATGCAATTTGATACGACCATCAACGATTGGCACACCTGCCCCAATAGTGGTCGGATTAACGGCTCCAACCCCTGTTCGGAATATATGCACCTGGACAATTCGGCCTGCAACCTCGCTTCATTGAATTTAATGAAATTCGTTAAGGCAGATGGAGAGTTTGATGTTGAGGCCTTTGTTGCGGCAGTGAATGTCATGACCATGGCCCAAGATATAATCGTTGGTTTTTCCAGCTACCCCACTCTGGAGATAGCGAAAAATGCTCTTGATTACCGCCAGCTGGGTTTGGGTTATGCCAATCTTGGGGCGCTCTTAATGTCCAAGGGCCTGCCCTATGATTCTGATGAAGGACGCGCTTATGCCGCCGCCATTACCGCCTTGATGACCGGCGTAAGTTATTCCATATCGGCTAAAATCGCCGCCCGCACCGGTCCATTTGCCGGCTATATGCGTAATCGCGAGCCGATGCTTGGTGTTATCTTAAAGCACCGCGCCGCCCTGAAAGAGATAAACAACGAATACGTGCCAATGGATTTAATGAAAGAAACTCTTGATTCATGGGATCAGGCTCTGGCCTTGGGCGAACAGTTTGGCTATCGTAACTCTCAAGTAACCCTTCTTGCCCCAACGGGTACCATTGCTTTTTTAATGGACTGTGACACCACTGGTGTGGAGCCGGATATAGCCTTGGTGAAATACAAAACTTTGGTTGGTGGCGGCCTTATGAAAATCATTAATAATACCGTACCGGTGTCTCTAAATAAGCTTGGCTACGGCAAAGAAGAGGTCAAGGCTATAATAGCTTATATTGATGAGAACGAAACGGTTGAAGGGGCGAATCATCTTCAGGATGAACATCTTCCCATATTTGACTGTGCCTTTAAGCCGGTAAACGGGAATCGCTCCATTCATTATATGGGTCATTTAAAGATGATGGGCGCGGTTCAGCCATTCCTTTCCGGCGCTATTTCCAAAACCGTGAACATGGATAATTCAGCGACGTCCGAAGAAATTGCCGAGGCTTATTATCAAGCATGGAAACTTGGCATCAAGGCCTTGGCTATTTATCGAGATGGGTCAAAACGTACTCAACCATTGGTTACTAGCGCTAGGCAAGATCCGCCAAAAGAAATTCCAGAAACGGTTGAGGTGGAAACCGATATTGAAGTGAAAGCCATTGCTGGCGCTGCTAAGCCAATTCGTCACCGCCTGCCGGATCTGCGGCATGCCTTTACGCACAAATTCACCGTTGCCGGGCATGAAGGATATATCACAGTCGGTTTATATGAAGATGGCAAACCGGGAGAAATTTTTGTGACCATGAGCAAAGAGGGAAGCACTATTTCAGGTCTGATGGATGCTTTTGCCACTTCCATATCAATTGGATTGCAATATGGTATGCCCCTGAAAGATGTAGTAAGAAAATTTACGCATATGAGGTTTGAGCCGTCTGGTTTCACTAAGAATCCAGATATTCCCATTGCCAAGTCAATTATTGATTACATTTTCCAGTGGCTGGGCCGCAAATTTTTAAACGCCTCTGAACAATTAGAAATTGGTCTTATTAGCGCGGAAGAAGCAACGGCCATATTCAGCAATTCAGCGCTATCCTTGCCTGACACAAAAGCTGTATCCGTGGCCGAAAATATGACAGGTCAGATTGTTATCAAAGAACATATTACTGAAAAGTTTGCCTTCAAGCCGCAGACCGATGCGCCCACCTGTGCGGATTGTGGATCACTAATGATCAGAAATGCCTCCTGCTACAAGTGTTGGAACTGCGGCGCAACAAGCGGCTGTTCCTAAAATTTAGCACGAAATCATAAAGTGAAGCTCTTCGACTTAAAAGTCGTAGCTTTTTGTGGATAAGAAATGGAGTTAATCCCCGCACCTTTATAAAGGTGCGGAGTGAAGTGTCCCCTGAGAAAAGCGCGGGATTTCTCCATTAAGCGTATTAGTATATAGTTTATAACATCAGCATGGTTAGCAAAAAAAAATCAATCGCCAAAAAAGGGCTTTTTATTATTTATGTTGGTCGCGGTAAGGGCAAAACCACCGCGGCTATGGGTTTAGCTATCAGAGCGGCGGGCATGGGTTTGAATGTTTATATTATTCAATTTATCAAAGGCGAGTGGCCGAGCGGCGAGCGAAATTTTATTGAGGCGTTTAATATTATGCGTCAAAGATATAAAAATAATAAAAAGATAAAAATCGGTCGCCTTAAAATACTGGCCAGTGGTCGAGGTTTCGTGAAAATATTGGGCGACAAAAAACCCATTGGCGCGCATAAAAAGGCGGCCCGACAGGCGCTAGAACTTAGCCAACAGGCCATGCTCTCTCATAAATATGATGTGGTTATTCTTGATGAAGCCATTAGTGCCATTGAAACCAAGCTCATCAAGATTAATGACCTCCTAAAGTTTGTGCGCCTGAAGCCGGACATGGTTCATTTGGTAATGACCGGCCACGATGCGCCCAAAAGTTTGATAACGAAAGCCGATTTAGTCTCCGACGTAAAAATGGTCAAGCATCCGTACTATCAAGGAGTGTTGGCGCAGCGGGGGATTGACTATTGACAAGATATCAAGCAAGGGTTACTATTATTCTGCCTTAAAAATTAATAGATATTTTATAGATTAAAAACCCTTTTCAATTCATCGTTATTAGCGTTATTTAGCCGACGAGCTAGATTTCGGAGGCGAAAAAAAGGGCGGAACCTTGAGGTTTCTCTCTTTTTTTCGCAACGCGAAGCGTGAAGACCCCGCACCTTGTCTGGGAACGCCCACTGATTCCACTGCATTACAAGGCGTAGTCGTATCCGTGGCCAGTAACCCAGACCATAATTGTTCGTTGTCGGATAAGGTGCGGGGCCAGCCCGCAGATGTACGTACATTGACAACTTGAAAGTGGTAAGAAATTACGTTGATTCCTAATTTACCTCGCACCTATTCTGGTGATGATCTTTCAGTATGAGTATATAGTGGGCCGCTAGGCGGTTTCCCTGCCTACTAGCAGGCAGGGCCTTCCATGGTTGCCTTATTGTTTGCTCGTCGATGGAATAGGTGCGGGGTTATAGAATTTGAGCTATTCAAATTCTTTCTTAATTCCATATCCTCGCGAGAGGCGATGGAGTTTTTCACGAGAGTTTGATCCTGGCTCAGGATGAACGCTGGCGGCGTGTCTAAGGCATGCAAGTCGAACGGCTTGTGCGGAGCACAAGCCCACTAATTAACGCTAATGTTGTGGCACTTCGTGCTAGCACTAATTAACACT
Organism: Candidatus Uhrbacteria bacterium RIFCSPLOWO2_01_FULL_47_25; assembly: GCA_001791325.1. Lineage (GTDB taxonomy): Bacteria > Patescibacteriota > Patescibacteriia > GWA2-46-9 > GWA2-46-9 > GWA2-46-9. Next base: position 25,260 of record MGEK01000019.1, read on the forward strand.
AAATTCGTGTTGATTTAGTGTAGTGAGCGAAGCGAACATTTGGTGTCTTTTAGTGGTCTCGCGCTCCGCGCGAGCAGTGGCAAACGGGTGCGTAACACATTGGTAACCTACCCCTCATAGGAGAATAACCCCGCGAAAGCGGGACTAATACTCCGTATAATCCCGACTCATATGGGTTGGAATGAGAGACGCAAGTCGATGAGGGAGGGGCCTATGCCCTATCAGCTAGTTGGTGAGGTAATGGCTCACCAAGGCTCTGACGGGTAGGGGGCGTGAGAGCGCGACCCCCCTCACTGGGACTGAGACACTGCCCAGACTCCTACGGGAGGCTGCAGTCGAGAATATTCCTCAATGGCCGAAAGGCTGAAGGAGCGACGCCGCGTGCAGGAAGAAGGCCTTCGGGTTGTAAACTGCTTTTTTCAGGGACGAACACTGACGGTACCTGAAGAATAAGAGGTTGCTAACTCTGTGAACTTGGACCCCTTTTTGAGAAAAAGGTGTCCACACCTCCAAAAAGTCAAGGTGTCACATAAAAAATTTATCAGCGGGCAAAGCCCGACCAATAAATTTTTTATGTGAATTTGGCGAATTAAGGTGTAAAAGTTTGGTGCAGAGCTCCCGCAGTAATGCGGGATAGGAAAATCTTCCTACTTCGCTAAAGCTACGCAGGACGAGACATATTTAGTGTCTCTGATTGACGCGTATGCTTGGTGAACGAGGACACTCCATAGCTTTATGCGACGGAGTGCGCTATATGCTGGAACATCTTGCTAATGTTTGCGTACCCCCGCAAGGCGGGGGTGACAATCGCAAAAAGACCTACGATTATGAATCGGTCTCGCGCGAGCGAGGCGAAGGCACTGTTGCCCGGTACAGGTCGCGAGACAATCAGCAGGCAATCCGCCCGAGGCGGAGCGCCTCAGAGACTACACGCGAGACCCCCGCTAAGCGGGGTGATGATATAGTCCACGTTCCGAATGGAAATTGAGTTAAGGTGGCCAGCCCCGTTAGAAATTGACGGGAGGTGGTTGCCGCTAATAAGCATTGTACAGTACTGACTTTCATATTTTTATGAAAGGTACTCAATGCAATTTCTAACGGGGCCAGCAGCAGCGGTAATACAGAGACCTCAAGCGTTATCCGGATTTATTGGGCGTAAAGCGTCCGCAGACGGTTTG
>MGEK01000020.1 GCA_001791325.1 Candidatus Uhrbacteria bacterium RIFCSPLOWO2_01_FULL_47_25
CTTGATAATCAGCATTCCAAAATTGATAAGTTAATTTTTGTGGGTACGCCGCACCTTGGCGCGCCTAAGGCTTTTAAGGCGTTGATGTTTGGTGATACGTTCGATATTCCAAAATTCGTCGATCAATTAGAAATAAAGAAAATCGTTTATAACATGTTTTCCGTTTACCAGCTTCTGCCAAGTCAGGCGTATTTTGACATAGCCAATGGATATTATTTTGACGCTACCAGTGCTGACCCTGATGATTATAAGCTGTTGGATTTTTCTGAAACAATGGCGCTATTGGCCAAAGATTATAATTTCAACGGCCTAATGGCAGCTCTGCGCCTTCATTCTTATGCGTTGGATAATTTAGACTTAACCAATACTGGCATTGCCAGCTATAACGTTTCCGGTTGCAATACAGCATCAATCTCAATGATCGTAAGGCGTAATATGGAAATTAATTTAGGCGAAGATCTTGATACCGAATATCTTCTTTATCTCAGCGAGGGTGATGGCACAGTGCCGCTCAATAGTTCTGAAGCTGTAAATATTCCAGCGGATAGACGTTTTTATTTAAGAGGCGCGGAGCATAGTAGAATGCCGAGCCAGCCAAGTATTCGTCAGTTTATTAATCAAATTTTGAATTATCCAACCAATTTTTCATCTTTGCCCGATGGTGTTATTGCGGATAGCAGCCAATGTAAGCTGGAAGGAAAACTTGTTTCTGTGCACAGCCCGGTAGAATTGCATATTTATGACGACCAAGGTAATCACGTTGGGCCAAACTACGACGATTCCATTGATGAAAATATTCCGGGTGTGGTCTATGAAGTATTGGATGACAATAAATTTGCTTTTTTGCCGAAAGACGAAAATCAGAATTACACAGTCAAACTGAATGCTACTGACGTTGGCGCGTTTAATATGCGCATTATGACCATTGATGACAGCCAGAACACAGAGACTGTGTATTATAATCAGGTGCCCATTGCCGCTAGCAGTTACGGGGAAATGCTTATTTCTGGCACGAGCGTGGACGATTATTTATCATTTGACCCTGATGGCGATGGAGAGCTTGAGGATATTCCAGCAAGCGCCGTGCTTGATTCCAGTCAGAGCCAAGATTTGGCGCCGCCGTCAACCACTATGGAAATATCAGGAACGGCTGGCAATAATGAGTGGTATCGTTCGGCTCTGGAAGTTTTCTTGTTCGCTTTGGATGATAATGCCGGCGTGCTCAAAACAGAATACAGTTTAGATAATGGAGCAACTTGGCAAACCTACACCGCGCCGTTTACTATTGAAGAAGAGGGGAGAATGTTAGTTCTTTATCGCTCCATTGATAGAGCCGGTAATTATGAAGCAATTCAGTCAAGAGAAATTTTTATAGATTTTACCTCTCCAGAAGCGCGAATTACTTTTAATCCTGACGATCTGGATATCAATATTATCGGTTTGGACAATCTATCGGCAGTTACGGTTTCTGAATATGATAATGTAGCTATTTTGGCTGATGAGGCTGGTAATACGACCACCCTTGAATTTGAGGAAAAAGACAGGCGAAAATTATTGGGTGCAACTTTAGTTAGTATCAAGTATAATGGAATAGAGGTGCTTCAGGACAAAAACAACTGGTTGCGTTATCATTGGGAATATAACGAGAAAAAGGGACTCAAAGAATTAACGCAGGCGATCACAGTTAAAGATGATTTTAAGGTTTTAGCTATTTACCATGCCAAACATAATATAACCAGCGTTATGATTAAAGAAAATGATGAAAAAACAAAAAATTATTATCCGGGCTTAGTTTTAATTTGGGCAAAAACCCATAATGGAGAAATTATTTATGAACTTCATTAATATTAGTAAAATCTTTTTAAAGTTCATTAGTTTTGTTTTAATTAGTGTCGTTAGTACTATATTGTTAATTATTGTAAGCGAAAAAACTTCATTTTCTCGTATCAATTTGCTCCCCCTGGGCGGGCCGTCATGGGCATTATGGACTTATCCGATTTATTTATTATTTGGATTGTCATTTTCACATTTTATTTTTGGTCTTCCCAAAAGATATTTCACTTTCTTGTTGACAATTTGGGCTATAATTTTTATAGTTTATTATATAGTTTTTAATGGTTCAGTGTTTGAAAATCCTATTCCTTTTGGTATTTCTGCGTATTAGATAGATTTATAAAGTTAGTTAAATAATTTATATGAAGACACCAAAAGAAGGACATTTTTATTCACAGTATCATAACGATGCCAGGCGGTTTGCGGACGAACTTTCCGATATGCGCCAGAGAATTGACCTTATCGCAACATCAATCACCAATTTAAGTCGGGAGATGAGGGAGCTCAAGAAAGTTCCTCATTCGCAGGAGTTGATGGACGGCAAGATAGCCACGATGCGGGAATTGTTGGCAGAACTTGAGGAATTGCAGAAAAGCGATGAGGTTCAACAAGGATTGATTCAGGAACTTAATGAGTTGCACAAAAGAGGCATCGCGGCAATAGTGAACCTTGATACGTATAAGGGGAAAGAGAGTTAGCTTTTAAACGACCCAATAAGTCAAATACCTCCCTTATAATTATAAATATTTGGGAGTTGATTTTTTAATAGTTTTTGCTAAAATTGACGAAACATAAGAAGGCACGTACTTTCATTAGCAAGGAGGGGATTATGGTGGCCGAAGATCTGATGCGCGTGTTCGTGTGTTTGAAAGTTGATCTGTATCATCCCACGTCTAAGGCGCAGCTCGTTTTTGTTCACAAAGGATGCCCATCTGGCTATCCAAGCGAGGTGGATTGCATAAGGCAGCGGCACTGGCTTGGTTGGTTAGTAGTCATAGTGCAATGCCGCCGGTGCGGAAGGGGGGAGCGCTTCCGATCGGGTCGAGAATGGCGGGACGTAGAAAGGGCGCTGCTGCAAGTGCTTGGTGGTTTGCGGGAGATAAGGGTAGGGCAGGTGCTATTTCTTTGGAAAAAGACGGAATTTGTTTCTCTGCCCGGGAGGCCAAAGGATAGCGTATGCTTTCCCGATATGCCAGCGCCGGCAAATGAAGTCGGGTCTCCAGTCATTCGTACGCGCAAACTGTATCTTGTTCAGGGCAAAGGTCCGCCAAGGTTCAACGCCTAAGCCTAAGGCGTGTTAAGAATAGAGCCGAGAAGACGGAAGCGTCTCTCGGCTCTTTGTATTTCGCGTTGTCCTTGTCCGTTGCTCACTGCATGAAGCAAGTAGAGCAGAATCCACTGCATTCATCGGCCTTCAGCGCCGCGTACATCCCTAGCTCGCTCAAGTACGCCAAGCTGTCGGCCGCGATGAAGTCGCGAATCGTTTCAGTGCTTTTATTAGACGCGATTAGCTCATTGCTATTCGGCGTATTTCCGTGATAGCAGCCGCATTTTGTTGGCGGCGAGCCTATGCGCATATGCACTGCCTTCGCTCCGGCGGCGCGCAGCATGGTGACGATCTTGCGGCTGGTTGTGCCGCGCACGATTGAATCATCCACGACGACCACGCTCTTGCCCGCGAGCACCTCCCGCTGCGCGTTGAGTTTCACTTTCGCGCCAAAGTGGCGAATGGCGTCGTGTGGCTCAATAAGCGTACGCCAGACATAATGGTTGCGAACGAGCCCAAATTCAAGTGGCAACCCGGACTGCTCCGCGTATCCCAACGCCGCGGGCACGCCAGAGTCAGGAACCGGCACGACAATGTCTGCATCAACCGGATGCTCTCGTGCCAACTGCCGACCGAATTCCTTGCGCACCTGATAGACATTGCGTCCATACACAATGCTGTCGGGCCTGGCAAAGTAGACGTACTCAAAGATACAGCGCGTGGAGGGATGGGCAGAAACGACGTAAAAACTTTGGAGTCCGTCTTTTGTCACCACCAGCACCTCGCCCGGCTCAATCTCGCGCACGTATTCGGCACCGACAAGATCAAGAGCGCAAGTTTCTGACGCCACGATAGTCGCCTCGTGCATTCGGCCGAGTACCAGCGGTCGGAAGCCGTGTGGATCGCGGGTGGCGATCATAGACGTACGGTTCAGGAACAATAGCGAGTATGCTCCGCGCACAACCGACAAAGCGTGCTTTACCTGGTCTACTATTCCGCCTCGGTAGCCGGCCATTAGATGGGCGAGGATTTCCGTATCTGTGCGTGACTGGAAAATCGCGCCCTTCTCACCATATTGCCTTCGTAGCTCACTAGCGTTGGTGAAGTTGCCACTATGAGCTATGGCCAATCCATCTTCTCCAAGTTCAAATACCAGTGGCTGCATGTTTTGGGCAAGCTCATGGCTTGAATTTGAGTTGTGGCCAATGGCGCTCGCCCCTTTCAGCTGTTGAATGATCTCACGATCAAAAACATCGGAGACCAATCCAAGTCCGCGGTGCCACGGCATACGCTGACCGTCAGAAGCAACTATTCCTGCGCCCATTTGTCCCCTGTGTTGAAGAGCATATAGGCCGAGATACACGAGATTAGCCGCTTCGGGATGGCCATAGACGCCCACTAGTCCAGACATTTCCCCTCCTCCCGTCTGCTAAAGCGTTGTGGTTACGTATGTACTTGTTAAGGACGCCGCTATCTTAACTTTTTTGTCCATATAAATCAACAGCGATATTTTAGAAACACAGTTTTTTGAATTTGTTACAGTTTATGGATCGTGGTAAACTAAAAATCTATGAAGAAAAGACTCATTGTTGCATATGCTATTTTGGGGTTAGTCATATTGGTTGTTTTGGCCGTAGTCATTAGTTTTAAAATTTTTGATTGGCCCCGGAGTAAACCGGTTGTTTCCGACAAGGTACCAATTTTATCTGAATCTCCCGGCCGTGTCATTTATACGACCGATACATCGCTAAACAAAGAGCCTTTTGAAAAAGAGTGCCGTAATCGTGGTGGAGTTTTTAATCCTTGCGGCCGGAGCTGCCCATCCGCGGCTGAAGTTTGCATTGAGGTTTGCGCTTATACTTGCGAACTTAGCGGCGTTAAAATTATTAGTTTGCCGGATCAGTGCTATAATGAACCGCAGTTTGAAAAATATGCTGTGTCGGAAATATATGAGGGAAAAATGGCAACCGTAGATTTTTCTTCTTATCCCGAAGCTAGTCAGTTTCGTACGATTATTCGCGCAACAGCAGCCAAGGGAGCTAATTTTGCCGGTCATTATTCCATTGTTGAGTGGGGCTGTGGAACATCATGCCAAGATCATGCTATTGTGGATGTGCAAAGCGGGAAAATTATTCATTATAGCTTGCCATCGTTTTACGGATTAGAGTATAAGCTTGATAGCTCTCTTTTGGTTGTCAATCCAGCCGCTAATTTACCCGAAGATTCAGAGCAGACAATCACTTCGGATTATTATGTTTTAAGTGATAATGCGTTAAATTTTGTTTGTCGTTTGCCCGGCGTTTCAGCGCCAGCTCCATTATGAAAATATCAGCTAAACTTCCGCAATTTGGCAACGAAACGGTTTTATTGATAGCCGCCGGCCAGCTCGGCACCGCTTTTTATCTTGTCAGTAACGGCGAACTGACAAAGGTCGCTTCTTTTGAGTTGGCTAAGCCCAAGTATTCTGATCATGAAGGAAAATTTTTTCGTCGTGGACGGGGCAAGATTTTTGCGGCTGGCGCTGTTTACGAATTTGACAAACAAGGAATGATTAAAGAGTTTTTGCGTGAATTAGAGGGACAGATAAAGACATTGATGTCAAAATATAAAGTTACGGCCTCATATCTTTATGCCCCGGCTCATTTGATGAGGCAGATTAAGGCAAGGATAGCCAAAATTTTAGGTGATAGTTATAGAATGTCGTTTCGCGGCAATTACCACAACAGCCATCCTTTTGAACTTTTAGAGATGATTGGGGCGAGGAAGGCGAGGCGCGCTATTCGTCGGAGCGTTGCGCCAACGAATCGCGAAGTAATCAAAATTTTGCGAAGGGGATGACGCACGTCGTGAGCTCACGCGCATGAATCTAAAAACAATAAAAGCGATTGAAGATTTCTTATTAGTCAAAAGTGACAAGATTCAGAAGGCATCATTAGCGTTTGTATTTGGGTCATTAAGTTTAGAGTCATCTAAATATGTCGCCGCGTTGTTTAAGAGTGGTTATTGTTCATACGTTTTAGTTTCCGGTGGCAAACATCTGGAACTTCAAGGAAAGACAGAGGCCGCATATCATCAGCGCTATTTAATTAAATCGGGTGTGCCGGAGAATAGAATCATACTTGAATCGCGCGCACGTAATACCTTGGAAAATGTTATATTCTCAAGAAAAGTTATTCTTCGCTATTTCCACAGGATCCCCGCCAAAATTATTGTTATAGGTCAACCATTTCATGGCCGCAGAATACTAATGACATTGAGAAAAAATTTATCCGCCAGGACCAAATACATAGTGCAATTAGTCCCAACCAAAAGTCATAGGGTTAACAATTGGTGGCACGATAAAAAATTACGAGCACACGTGATTGATGAGATTAGAAAAATAGGCGAGTATGCGCAAAGAGGGCATTTAACATGGCGGTAATTGGTTGATATAATTATTATTACAGATGAAAAATTACGCTAAAGTTGGGAACAGAAAAGGCAAGCCGGCTTATCGCACGCCGTCAGGTTATCGTTATAGACAACATCTTAAAACAGCGAAAATTAAATCTGCCAAGATTGAGTGATACTATGACGCGAAAATTATCCATAGTTATCGTGATTATTATTTTGGCAATTGCTGCCATTGCTTCGTTGGTTTTGATTTTAAGGAGCTGTGAAGATGACTGGTGTTTTGTTTTTGAATGGCAAAAGGTCAGAGCGACCAACAGTTTTGGGGAGTGCGCGGCGCGCAGTTTTCCGGTTGAGGAATCTTATCCACGGCGCTGTCGAGCTGGTGGCAAGGTGTTTATTGAAGGCATAGTACCAATGACGCCAAGTGAAGTCAATATTCAGGTGACAGAACCCAAGCCAAATCAAGAGATAGGATTGCCGCTTGTCATTCGCGGACAGGCGCGTGTGTTTGAGAATGTTTTTAATTACCGTCTTCGTGACGCCGATGGAACAGTGTTGATTGAAGGTTATAGTATGGCTTTGAGTCCAGACATCGGACTTTTTGGGCCGTTTAATATCGTGGTCAATTATCCAGAGCCGAAAGAGAAAAATGGTACGGTAGAAGTTTTTAACTATTCAGCCAAAGACGGTTCAGAAGAAAATAAAGTAAGTATTCCCGTGCGTTTCGCGTCGGTGGAGTCTGCGAACGTGAAAGTATTTTTCAGTAACAGCGCCAAAGATCCATCGGCCATGGATTGCGCTAAAACTTATTCAGTAGAGCGGCGAATTCCAAAAACCGCGGCTGTGGCGCGAGCGGCAGTTGAGGAGCTACTTTATGGACCAACCGTGGCCGAGAGAGAAAGTAGCTACTTTACCAGTATTAATGAAGGGGTAAAAATACAGCGCTTGATTATAAAAAATAGCGTGGCCGAGATAGATTTTGATGAAACAATGGAGCAGGCGGTTGGCGGTTCTTGCCGCGTGGCCGCCATACGCGCGCAAATAACTGATACTTTAAAACAATTTTCAACCGTGAAAACAGTCGTTATTTCAATTGATGGACGCGTTGCTGATGCTCTTCAGCCATAAGCATGAGAATTTTTGTTAAAGTTAAAACTAATGCCAAAGAAGAGCGAGTGGAACAAGTGGGTGATAAAAATTATTTGGCTAGCGTCAAGGCCGAGCCAATAGATGATAAGGCCAACGAGGCCTTGGTAAAACTGCTGGCTCGTTATTTTGGTATAACACCGTCTGCTATTAAGATTGTGCATGGATCTTCGTCTAGGCATAAAATTATTGATATCCCAGGTTCGCGGCAAAGCTAGCGAGCGCAAAATAAAAAGGCCTCGCGTGGTCTTTACGACACGCGAGGCCAAGGACAAGGGAGCTAAGGCACAGAGAAGTTTCAAGCGCCAGAGGCTACCTAGCACCAAGTTACGCTTTGGTGCTGGAGCTCACCTCGACGAGCCACAGCCAACCATCATCCCGATCGCCGCCAGCCCAGCCGAAGTTCGAGAAACCATCCGAGAGGACGTACGGGAAGCGGGCGTCGGTATTCGGATCCACCCACGAGGGATCGGCAACACCACGCGGGTGCTGGCCGTCTGGCTGAAACATCTGATTGACGGCTTCCCGCCACTGCCCCTCTGGAACCCTCCCATGCTTTGCACATTCCGCGCGCACGGCATCGAGGTTTGGCTGGTAGCCGACGGACACCCATTTGAAGCAGCGGGTCTGCGTTTCCCCAACCTGCTTGCCAGTGAACTGCCAGTCCTTGGGATCGTAGCCGGCCCGCCGCACCATATCGAGCGGCTGGTTCTCCGGCGCTTCACCGTCGAGCGTCAGCTCGAAGACTTCGCTGCCGCCGGCTATTCCATGAGTTGTCATGGCTGTTCCTCCTTTTTCTGTTAGGGGTGTTTCTTACTCTGCACCCGCGGAGTAAGGAACTTGCCCACGTTCATCATTGCTGCTTTCTATGTATAACGTTTATGCACACAAAACAGTAATGATGGCGTTCGTCGAATGGATTTTTAAAGAACGCCTCACACCATAGCACTGAAAGAGTCTTGTGTCAAACGCGCGGGATGATTCTCCCTATTTGTGGTAAAATATGTTCGAGCATATTCAAACAAATCCTCGGCTTGAAATTAATTTTGAAATGAGTTCATGATAATATTTCGCTATGGTTGTGGTTTTGCACAATATCAGGAGTATGCATAATGTCGGCTCAATTTTTAGAACGGCTGACGCCGCGGGCTGCGAAAAAATATATCTTTGCGGCATTACCCCCGGGCCGCTGGATCGTTTTGGCCGGCCTAACCAAAAATTGCTCAAAGTTTCTCTGGGCGCCGAACGTTATATGCCTTGGGAGCGTAGTCGTTTAACCATGGGACTGCTTGATAAACTCAAGGTTAAGGGCTATCGTATTTTAGCGGTTGAGCAAAGCAAGAATTCCATCTCGCTTTATAAAATGAAACCCTTGCGGTCAAAAAGTACCAAGTGCGTTTTAGTGGTGGGTAATGAAATTAATGGCTTATCGCCGGCACTTCTTAAACGCGCCGACAAAGTTATTGAAATCCCTATGCGTGGCAAAAAAGAATCCTTAAACGTAGCCGTCGCTTTTGGCATTGCCGTTTTTTATCTCTTAAGATAAGCATTCTCATATTCTTAAGAATTTAAGAATGATATAGTACATTGTTTTTCTATTTGCCAGAATTCGTTATTTGCGGAATAATTAATGAAGAATCAAATTATAAATATAATTATAATCATCATTTAGAAAATTTACAAAAAATTGGCTGGGCTCTATGATTAAAGATTTTATAACAGAAGAAGACTTAGCTTTATTCACGAGTGGCTCTAGGTTTGCTCTTGCTCCGGTTCTTCTTAAAGAGGAAATGGAAAATACCATAGCTACTTTTGATCTTCTTATCCGTGAACTTCCTAAGACAAGAAACTTTTTTGTTTTTGCAGGACTGGAACATGTCAGTGAATACCTTTTACATCTTCGTTTTAATTCCAGACAACTCGCTTGGCTTAAGCATTCCTTCAACTTTTCTCCGGAAATAATGAATTATTTTAAGAAATTTAGATTTTCCGGCGATATGTGGGCGATGCCGGAGGGGACTCTGGCCTTTCCTAATGAACCCGTAATCAAAATTACTGCGCCGATTATGGAGGCGCAGATTATTGAAATGTTTTTGATAAATTCCGTTTATCTCCAAACCATTTTAGCGTCCAAAATTGCTCGTTTTATTCATGCGGCTAATGGCAAACCGGCAGCTATAGGATTTAACCGCAGTTATGGGACCGATGCGGCTATGAAATCCGCCAGAATTAACGAAATATTTGGAAATACTAATTCTCTGGCTTTGTATCATTTTAAACATGGTTCTCACGTTTTTAGCGCTGGAACTTTTCACTATCTCATCATGGCCTTTGAGAATGAGATTGACGCTTTTCGAGCATACCTCAAACATATGAAGGGCAAGGGTTATGTTTTGATTGATACATACGATTCTATCCGTGGTATTAAGAATTTTATTAGAGTCGCGAAAGAGCTTGAAAGATCTGGAGCAAAAGCTACAGGGATACAATTGGACAGTGGAGATTTATATAAATTGAGCGTCACGGCAAGAACAATGCTTGATGACGCGGGGTTGTCATACATCAAGATATTCGCCATGGGGAACCTTGATGAATGGAAAGTTGAGGAACTTGAAAAAAAGCAAGCACCAATAGACGTTTACGCCGGTGTTACTGAGCTTCTTACACCCTCCGATGCGCCGACAATTGAGTTAGTATATAAACTTTGCGAGCTTCATTCTGGAAACAAAATTTTTCCAAAAATGAAAACTTCCGCCAAGAAAATGTCATTACCCGGACGGAAACAAATTTTTCGCTTATTAAAAAATGGAAAATATACACAAGATGTTATTGGGCTTGAGAATGAAAGAATAGGAGGCAAAAGACTTTTGATTCCGATTATTAAGCGGGGTAAGTTAGTTTATCGTTATCCGTCTGCTAAACAAATTCGCAATCACTATCAATCAGAAATAAAAAAGTTTGACCACGCGATTTTTTCTATCCATCGTCAGAAAAAGTATCGTATTCAAATTAGTTCTGCCCTAAAGCGTCTTATCAAACAAACCAAGTTTGCATTGCGAGCAGTTCACCATGATACAGATTTAGATATATAGAATTTTGCGTTGTGTAAGCATGCGTATCGTGTCTTTAGCTCCGGTGATGACGGAAATTCTCTATGCTCTGGGGGCGGCGGATGATATTGTGGCCGTGACCAGATTTTGCGATTGGCCGCCGGAGGCTCTGGCAAAGCAAAAAATAGGGGCTTGGATAAATTCCGAGCCGGAAAAGTTAAATGAATTTAAGCCTGATTTAATTCTCGCTTCATATTACATGCCAGAGTCTTTGCGGCAGTGGTCAGGTGCCGGTCAGTTATTGCGTTTTGAACCAAAGAATTTGTGGGATGTTTTTGAATCAATACGCGTAATCGGTGAAGCTGTTGGCAAAAGTCGCCGTGCGGAAGATATTGTCAAAGAAATGAAGAACGGTTTTAGACAAATTAGGTCAAGCCGCCGAGGACAGCCAGTGCGCGTCTATATGGAAGAATGGTTTGAGCCGCCCTTAGCCGCCGGCAACTGGGTGCCAGAAATTGTGGCCATAGCTGGCGGCGAGGAAGTAATTATTGAAACCGGTCAGCCCAGTCGGACTTTTCCATTAGCCGCCTTGCTAATGGCGGATCCGGATTTAATTATTTGTCATTGGCTGGGGTGGGGCGAGAGGATTGATCACGATCGTCTCGTCAACCGCCCCGGCTGGCAGGATCTTCGCGCCATAAAAACAGGGCAAGTATTTTTTATTGACGACGCGCTGATCAATAGGCCCGGGCCGCGTTTGGTTGAAGGCGCGCGGGCGCTTAGTAAAATCTTTACCCAGCACATTTCGGCATTGCTCACTCTATGATCAATAATAGTCTGTGTTTATGAAGAAAAAGAATGGCAACAACTTAATTAGTTTAAACGGTTTGACGAGCGTTCGCTTGATGCCTAGATCGTTAAGGACTTTAGTCGTTTATGATGGCTATAGTTGCTTAATGGCTTGTTGCCCAAGAACGCTAACGCCGAAAGGTGCGGGGTTTAGTGGCGCAAATAGCCCAAGTTAAGGTATAATGCGCATACTATGTTTAATAAAAAAAATCATCATACATCTTTATTCCCAGACCAAGCGGCTAATAACAGTCAGACGCAAGGCAAACCACTGCGGCTTTCGCCGACTAGCGGGCTTAATTTATATAATGATTGTACGCGTTGTTTCTGGCTGCATTACAATGGTAGAGTGCCGCGCCCGCGAGGAATTTTTCCGTCACTCCCTGGCGGTATGGATTTGGTGATAAAAGATTATTTTGATGAATACCGTGGCGCGCTGCCGCCTGAACTAAAGGGCAGGGTTAAGGGTGAATTAATGCCGGATCTTGATTTAATGAACCAATGGCGAAATTGGCGTACTGGTCTTGAGTATCGTGACCAAGACCGTAATGCTGTATTGTTTGGGGCACTGGATGAATGTTTGGTTCATGAGGGTAAATACGTGCCTCTTGATTATAAAACTCGCGGCAGTGCACCAAATGATGGCGATAGTGAACGCTATTATCAAACACAGTTAGACTCTTACGCTTTAATGCTTCAAGCCAATGGTTATCCGGTGGCTGATTTTGCCTATCTTGTTTATTATTATCCCGAACGAGTGGGCGAGAATGGAGCAGTGAAATTCAATGTTCACCCTGTGGAATTGTCCTTAGATGCTCGTCGGGCTAAGAATACTTTTGAGGAGGCTGTTGATTTGCTCCAAAAGCCTTTGCCCAATCGTCGGGAAAGCTGTGAGTATTGCTCGTGGCACAAAAATATGGGCGCGTTTAGTTTATAATTATTTTTTCATCTAATATGACTTTTGAGGAATATCAGAAATTAGCGAAGCGCACCGCGCTTTATCCGAATGCTGGAAACAACTTTGTCTATCCGACCCTTGGCCTCGCAGGAGAGGCGGGAGAAGTGGCGAATAAGATTAAAAAAATTGAAAGAGATAGTGGGGGAGTAGTAAATGATAACACCAGAGAAGCGCTGCTTGACGAGCTAGGAGACGTACTTTGGTACGTTAGTCAATTATCTACGGAGCTTAATTTATCATTGGAGATTGTGGCTGAAAAGAATTTGGAAAAGCTGGCCGTGAGATTAGAGCGCGGAAAAATTTCAGGAGCCGGTGATCAGCGATAGCGGCATGAACGGCATAAGTAACGGCAATAATACGCCGGGCCACATAGGTTTTATTATGGATGGCAACCGCCGGTGGGCGCGTAGTCAAGGATTTCTCACTTTGGAGGGGCATCGGCGTGGATATGAAAAAATAAAAGAAGTTGGAGGATGGTGCCTAAAGCGCGGCATCAAACACGTGACGGTTTTTGCGTTTTCCACCGAGAACTGGAAACGCTCAAAAGAAGAAGTTGATTATTTAATGCAATTGATGCACCGTGCTTTAACCAACGAACTTCATGAATTTGATCGGCGCGGCATTAAATTAAAGATTATCGGACGGCGCGACGATTTGCCGTTAGACGTTCGAGAAGCCGCCAATCGGGCGGAAGAACATACGGCCAATAATAATGAAGGTACTTTATATGTGGCTTTAAATTACGGCGGTCGCGCCGAAATAGTGGACGCTATAAAAGCTATGCTTATAGCTAAAGTGGAGCCGCTTAAAATAGATGAGTCGTTGGTGCGTCAGTTTCTCTACGCTCCAGAGGCGCCTGATCCGGATTTGATTATTCGCACATCCGGCGAACAGCGCCTGTCAGGATTTATGCTTTGGCCTTCGGCCTATAGTGAGCTATACTTTATATCCAAACACTGGCCTGAATTCACGGAAGCAGATTTTGATTCCATCCTCACTTCGTATAAAAATAGACAACGACGTTTCGGTAAATAGACCATGAACTTTATGAAACCACTATCCACATTTAATCGTAAACTGGCGTTTACTCTCGTGGCCGACGAATTATTTGATTTGACTCTGTACCGATCATTGCGAGAACAGACCGATGCCAGTTGGTATAAACTTTTAGATGAATTGATACCAATAGAAGAAAAGCACTTTGCTTTTTGGCAGAATTTTTTTGATCTTCGCGTTGATCGGTTGAATATTGGGCGTCGCTTAAAATTAAAGATTATGCTGTTTTGGGCGCGTCTTTTGGGACACGGCTTTATTCATTTACTTCTGGAATCAATAGAAGTGCATGGTATTAGAAAGTATCTAAAGGTATGGGATGAGTATCGTGACACTGAATTAGCTGAAGCCATACGAGGTGTTCTGGATGATGAATTTCGGCATGAAGACGCTATAGTTTCCGGTGGGGCCGAGCGCCGGATTAGTGGTGAAAAAATCCGCAACATTTTTTTGGGGTTAAACGACGGGCTAGTGGAAATTTTAGGAGCAGTGAGCGGTTTTTTTGCCGCCTTTGGTGATACGAGTCAAGTATTGGTGGCGGGCCTGACCGTGTCCGTGGCTGGTGCTTTTTCTATGGCCGCCGGCGTATTTGTTTCTTCTGGTTCAGAAAAAGAAGTAGAATCAACCCAACGTCGTAAGGCAGAATTTTTGTCCCAGGGCCCAGAGAGAGCGGATGACGGGGTGAGGCCCCTTAGGCAGGCCGTGATCGTAGGGATTGCCTATTTGGTTGGTTCATTTGTGCCAATTTTTCCTGTGTATCTTGGCGCGAAAAACATAACCGCTTCTCTGGTGTCGGCTGGCATCATGATTTCAGTTATATCTTTTATTTTGGCCTTTGTATCAGGAATGGATATTAAACGTCGCGTGGTAACCAATCTTTTTATCGGAGCAACGGCCGTGGTTGTGACTTACACGATTGGTTTTGCCGTTAAGAGTATTTTTGGAGTGCAGGTTTGATTGTATTTAGTTTTAAAACGAGAGCGGCCGACTAGCTTAGCGCTAGTCGGCCGTTTCTTAGTTTGTTTCGCCTCCTAGACCGCGGCCCCTTCCATGGCCAAGTCGTATGCCTCGCGCGTGATTTTGTTTGCCTCAAGTAAAATGTCCAGGATTTCCTTCCGGGTGGTGAGGCAGTCTATGGGGATATCCTTTATTCCAACATCCCCCGTAAGTTTATTGACGGCTTTTTGCAGGGAAGCAAGGCCGCCCACCTGCGCGTCGCAGAAAATCAGGATGTAGTCTATCGGATACCGATGGCGCCAGAACCAGAATCCAAACATATCTGCGATGGTATGCCCGCTCCAGAGGATGTCGTCCACTAAGGTGTAGTTGAAGCCTACGGCTACCCGGCCGTAGATTTTGATGTGGGGCGCACCGTTGTGCATGCGTGTGGCTATAGAAGCCGTTGGGCATTCACCCTTGACGCCATTGCTAATGGTAGTTACGACTTTGTTGATGGGTGGGGATACATCAACCAAGCCGAAGCGAGATGTTCGGAGGTTGCCATCATAGTACCAACGCAATTGGCGCAGCAGGAGACGAGCTAGCTGCTGCCGAATTTCACGGTTGGTTGGCACCAAATCATCCAGCTGCAGATCAAATTTGGTTTCAGTCTTATCGTGTCGGGTTATCATTTGCCCGACGACGATAGCTCCGCGATCAAACAAATTGACAACGAGCTCTTTTGGCACTTTTACCGTTTTCATTGCGTGTTGCCCTCCTTGGCTTTTGTGTTAGACATACCTTAGAACTTAAGGGCTTGCGAGTCAAGAGAAACGGGTTTTAGTAAATAAATTTTTATGATAAACTGCATTTATGAAACGTCACAATACCTCAAAAGCCTTCTCTATTATTGAACTCATAGTGGTTCTTGGTATTATCGCGGTGATCGCTACAATCATAGCGGTGGCTGCCACAACCGCTCGCACCAAAGCGCGCGATTTAGCGCGAATGACTGATCTGAATAATATCTATCGTTTTTTGGGAGCGACTGGTTCTGTCGCAAGTTACTGGCCTGACAGTATCCCCGATGAGGATGATTTAAATGTTTTAATTTCAGCTTTATCAAGTAAATTGAATAGTCAATTATTTTCCCAAGCGCCGCGTGATCCCCGCGCGGCAACTTCAACCGAGAGTGGGTATAGGTATCGCTATAATAGCGGCAATGTTGTAATTTATGCCAATTTAGAAAAAAAAGACACGCCAACCACTTTGTCTTTCAGCGAGCCGACTCCAGCTGGTGGGCGCGGCGTTTTTATTGGAACTGGGGCATGGTCTTCTGGTGTTAACGGTACGGATAGATATTATCAGGTTAGCAATTAATTCATGGGCGTGACGACAGAAAAGCGCGTTGTGCGGCGTGGTAGCCAATCGTTGTTGCCACTGTATCGGGTCATGCGATGTCAATATGGTCATCCTAGAAATCAGTGGGGACTCTGGTGCAAAAGACGCAAAACTTTAGCCGAGAAAGAGGAAATTATTATCGGCGCTATTTTGACCCAGCGCACCAATTGGCGCAACGTGGAGTTGTCAATTACCGCGTTGAAACGCGTAAGAGCAGGACGTTTAAAAAATTTGTATAAGTTAGCACAAAAAAATCCAAATAAATTGGCCGACATTATTCGTTCATGCGGATTTTATCAAACTAAAGTTAAATACCTTAGGGCAGTGACTGGATTTTTTGTTAAGAATGGGGGATTAAAGCCTATCTCAAAATGGCCACTTAATAAATTACGCGTTGCTCTTCTTGAGCTTCATGGCGTAGGGCCGGAAACGGCTGACAGTATCCTCCTTTACGCTCTTAATAAACCGATATTTGTAGTTGATGAGTACACGCGGCGACTGATAAAGCGTAAGAATTTTGTCGTGCCATCATTGAGTTACGACCATTTGCAGAGATTTTTTATGGAAAGATTGCCAAAAGATTACCGATTATATCAAGATTTTCATGCTATAATTGTGGTTGACGGGAAAAATACCGGTAGGCCATAAAGCCATAAGCCGTAGAGCCATAAGCTATTATTTTTCGTAACTTTCGTATTATTTCGTACTTTTGTAAGTTTAGTTCGTCAATAATATGCCGCGAAATAAAATCATCATTCTCTTAGCTTTACTGATCTTGGTTGTTAGTGTTATTATTATTGTTAGAAATTTTAGCCAGCAGCGTAAAATAAGGCCAGTGCCAATTTTACCGTTAACTACTATGCAGCTCACTAGTTCCGCTTTTCAAAATAATGAGCATATTCCCAGTCAGTATACGTGTGATGGGGCGAACGTGAATCCGCCGCTTAATATTTTGGAAATACCTAAAGAGGCAGAAAGTTTAGTTTTAATCGTTGACGATCCAGATGCCCCGCGCGGTGACTGGGTGCACTGGACAGTTTGGAATATCAATCCGACAACCGCATCAATTGGCGAAAATAGCGTGCCGTCTGGCGCTATTGAAGGGCAGACTGATTTTGGCAAATCAGGATACGGAGGTCCTTGTCCGCCATCGGGAACCCATCGTTATCATTTTAAGCTTTACGCCTTGGATAAAGAGTTAGCCTTGGATAAACGGGCTAAAAAATTTGATTTGGAGAGTGCTATGTCGGGACATACACTGGCGCAATCCACCTTGGTTGGTTTATATAAACGGAGATAAATTTTGGTACGCAGTTTTTATATTTTATTTATCGCTACATGAACGAACATTCCTACGCTTCTCCTCCCAAACATCAATTGGATAATGGCTCCCGCTTGCAGCGCATCGTGGAGGAATTTAGAGGCGGCTATGCTCTACTGGAGACCATTGAGAAAGGTATAACCTATTTTGGCTCAACGCGAGTCAAGGAAACAGACCGGCACTACGCCGATGCTCAATTGCTCGCCCATAAAGTTGCCAGCCTTGGTTTTACAACCATCACGGGCGGCGGCCCGGGGATAATGGAGGCGGTCAATCGCGGCGCGGTAGAAGCCGGCGGTCGTTCTATTGGTTTTAATATTATGCTGGAGAAAGAACACAAAAATCCGTATGTTCAGGAGAGCGTCAGTTTTTATTATTTATTTGTGCGCAAGGTTATGCTGGCGAGCGCCGGTCATGCTTATGTATTTTTTCCGGGAGGATTTGGCACACTGGACGAATTTTTTGAAATTTCCACGCTGATTCACACCCATAAACTGCATGAAGATATTCCGGTTATTTTATTTGATAAGCATTATTGGGATCCATTGGTTCAATACTTGAAGGAAATAGTGGCTGATCGCTATCACGGATTTAACGCCATGGATTTTAGGATGTGGACTATTTTAGATTCGGTTGATGAAGCATCGGCGTTTATTCAGAAAAATGTTTTACAACAACGTCTTTACGCTCCATATCATGGAGAGTGACGATATTATTAAATCTATGAATTATTATCATGCCAACACCAGTACGGTCGTACAAAATACAGATTTTCGTCATGTTGTTTATACAGCCAAAAATATCCAGGTTGTGTTTATGAGCGTACTGGCTGGCGAGGAAATAGGAGAAGAAGTGCACGATGAACATGACCAAACTTTTGTTTTTGTGGCGGGCGAAGGGAAGGTTATTATTGGCACGGAAAAAATTCCGGTTCATCCGGGAGATTTGATTGTTATACCTCGGGGGGTATACCATAATGTTAAAAGTATTGGTCCGCTTGATTTGAAACTATACAGTTTTTGCACTCCGCCTCATCATCCGCGTGGCACAGTCCATCCCACTAAAGAGAGTGCCATTGGTGCGCAGGAACATTAATTTATTTCTCCTGGAAGACTAGTCCTGCCTATTGGTTTCTGCCAAAGGTATGACAAACTGGTATTGAGGGGTAAATGATATAAACAAATTCTATCTTTAGCGGGTCTTTAAATGCCTTATTATGTTGTTAATAGGAGGACAAAATCGTAAATACGGGCAACTCTTTCAAAACCGCGGCTTAGTCAGTTGTGTGAGAGGCTTGACGCTGATTGAAGTAATGATTGCCTTAGCGATTTTTTTGGCCATGGGGTTGGCCATCTATGAAGTCATCATTCGTCTTACCAGATTAAATACCGTGTCCGTCCAGCGCGTTGTGGCGACGGCCATTGCCAACGAAACAATTGAAACAATACGCAATTTAACCTATACCGATGTAGGCACGGTTGGCGGCTTGCCGAATGGTGTTGTGCCGCAAACAAATATTATAACTCGCCAAAACATGACCTTTACGGTGGCGACGACTATTCGCAACATTGATGATCCGTTTGATGGAACTATCAGTGGCAATCCAGCGCCAGTAGATACTGCGCCAGCTGATTATAAACAAGCAGAAGTTGTCGTAACTTGTACTTCTTGTCAATATCCATCAGCAGTTCGTTTGGTGACAACTATTGCTCCCAACGGTTTGGAGATTAGTACGGGAAACGGAGCTTTGTTTATTCGCGTCATTAATGCCATGGCTCAACCACTGCCTGGAGCCGTTGTCCATATCACCAATTCTTCTGTTAGTCCGCCTGTGGATTTGACCGATACAACTAATGCCACAGGAGAATTGCAATTAGTGGACGTGCCTCCATCAGTCAATGGTTATCATATAGAAGTCACCCAAGGCGGGTATTCAAGCGACGTAACGTTAGCCGCGACGGTTGATAATCCGAATCCGAGCAAGCCCGATGCCACCGTGGCGGCTCAAGAGGTGACCCAGATAACCTTTGCCATAGATGCCTTAAGCACGATTAGTTTGACCACCAGTAATACCATCTGCACTCCTCTGGCTGGGGTGGCTACTCATTTGGCAGGGTCAAAACTTATTGGCTCGGCCCCGGATATTCTTAAATATGATGAGAACACAGTTAGCGATGGTGGCGGGCAGATAAACCGCACTCTTGAGTGGGATACTTATAGCACTACGATTACCGACCCAAGCTATACTTTAATAGGCACGGTAGGCACGCTGCCTATTAATTTATTGCCTAATTCGCATCAGGATATATCTTTAATTTTAGGTTCCCCGACAGCGCACGGTTTACATATCACAGTCAAAGATGCCACCACTCTTCTGCCAATCTCCGGCGCTACGGTTAATGTAACGAGGACGGGGTTTAATCAAAGCGCCGACACTGGTCGCGGCTACTTGAGGCAGACTGATTGGTCGGGCGGCGGCGGTCAGAATAATTTTGTTGACGAATCCAAATATCAAAGTGATGACGCCCAGGTTGACATTGCCACTGTTGGCCAGGTGAGTCTCGCCCAAAACGGCGGCGATTATTACGCCAGCGGCGTTATTACGTCTTCCACTTTTGATACGGGCGGCCCAACCAATTTTACCAACATCTCTTGGGC
The DNA here is from genome assembly GCA_001791325.1 of Candidatus Uhrbacteria bacterium RIFCSPLOWO2_01_FULL_47_25. Lineage (GTDB taxonomy): Bacteria > Patescibacteriota > Patescibacteriia > GWA2-46-9 > GWA2-46-9 > GWA2-46-9. The sequence continues at coordinate 19,869 of MGEK01000020.1, forward strand.
GCCGGTCAGCCAGCCGCCGGCCGTTGGGGCGGACAGCATTAAATTTCAGATTGCCACTAACAACGATAACGCTACTTGGAATTTTGTCGGGCCTGACAACACAGATGCCACTTACTATACCGTGTCAAATGAAACAATTAATCCCGCGCATAACAATAGTCGTTATTTGCGCTATAAAGTTTTTTTGAGCACCGCCGATGTTGCCGCCACGCCAATTTTGTCTGACGCGGCCGTGAGTTTTACTTCCGGCTGTGTGCCGCCGGGGCAAGTTTTCTTTTCTGGTTTAGGAAGTTACGATTACGATATTTATGTGACTGCTAGCGGTTACGATTCCGATACTCGCTCGGTGTCAGTGAGTGGCTGGACAAATAATGAAGTGCTCTTAACGCCTAGTTAATTATATTGGCTATGAAACGGAATCCATTAGTGGGGTTCACCCCGTTAGAGAATGCCCCGCTCCGCCAGCTGGCGGATGCCGCGGGGTGCAATTCTTCCATACGAACATGGGATCTAATGCCCCGTGCGAGTTCTCTAACGGGGTTTACCCCGTTACACCCAGAAAACTTTAATTTTGAGCCAGGAGATGAATGGCAAATTATAATTCTGTCATCAAAAAAGATCCATCCACGAGGGCGGGGTGTAATGGGGTTTGCCATTATGGAGATTGTGGTGGCCTTGGGCATTCTTAGTCTCGCCACTATGGCCATTGGCGCCTTTACAACCGGAATTTTTCGTTACAATCGTACGCTCACAAACCAAATGGACGCGGAGATTCAACTTCGCAAAATAGTGGCGCAATTTACCACCGAGTCAAGAACGGCTTCAGCCTCAAGTTTAGGCGCTTATCCTATTGATACAGCTACTGCCAGCGCTATTATTTTTTATGCCAATATTGATGCAGATAACCTAAAGGAAAGGGTGCGGTATTTCTTAGATAGCGGCAGCTTGAATAAAGGAATAATCAAACCTTCTGGTTTTCCATTGACTTACAATCCGTTAAACGAAACAGTTGTGTCCTTGGTGAATGATGTTACGAACAGCGATATTTTCTTTTACTATGACGAGACTTTTAACGGTTCATCGCCACCGCTTTCTTTTCCCGTGACTATTACCGTGATTCGTTTGGTTCATCTTAAGATCAGCGTTGACAGAAATATAAATGAGCCGCCCGGACCAATTGAAGTGCAAACAAACGTTCATTTGCGCAATTTATGATAAAAACACTATCGTCCAAACGTAAACATCCGGCTGGCAATCTATTGCTTTCAGCTCTTGTTTTTGGAACAATAGCGGTTATAATGATTGGCGGATTGGTGAGTTTAGGTTTGTATGAGAACAAAGCAATCACCGCGCGGCAAAATAAAGAATTCGCCTTTCAAATTGCCGAGGCCGGCATTAACTATTATCGCTGGCACCTGGCGCATTCTCCAGCTGACTATCAGGACGGAACTGGCGGACCTGGACCATATGTTCACGATTATAAAGATAAAGATGGAATCGTTATTGGGCAATTCAGTTTGAATATCACACCACCAATTTTGGGATCAACGCTTGTTATAATTGAGTCAACTGGTTATCTCACTTCTGCCCCAAAGCAAAAACGAACCTTGCGTGTTCGTTTTGCTATCCCATCGTTTGCTAAATACGCCGTGGTAACCGATAACAATATTCGCTATGGCGTTGGCACCGAGGTTTATGGCGAATTACACTCTAATGGTGGCACGCAGTTTGATGGAGTAGCGCATAATGTAGTGGCCAGCGCCAAAACTTGTTACAACGATCCTGATACTTGGGGCGGCGGATCGTGCGAGCGCCCCGGGGTATGGACTTCAGTTTCACCGGAATCGAGCGTGTTTTTAGTCGGTAAAAGTTATCCCGTGCCGGCCGTTGATTTTGCCGGCATTGCCGCGGATTTGGCTGATATTAAAACCAAAGCGCAGGCGGCCGGATATTATTTCGCGCCATCAGGCGATCTTGGCTATCACATAATTTTAAACGCCAATGATACCTTTGACATATATAAGGTGAAAAAAATGAAAAATAAATGCTCAAACTGGTTGACTGATCCAACCTGGACCATAACGCCCGGGCAAGAAACGCTTGTGGCTGGCTCGCCCTTTACTTTCTCGGCCAATGGATTGATTTTTGTGGAGGACAATGTTTGGGTCAATGGTTCGCTGGATACCGCGCGTTTGACCATTGGTTCGGCCGTATTCCCGTCAAGCCCAAGCACTGACACAAGTATAATCATTACCAATGATATTACTTATACTCACAATGACGGGCAGGAAGTTTTGGGATTGATCGCTCAAAAAGATATCTTGACTGGCCTTGAGTCAGAAGACGATTTAAGAATAGATGCAGCCATAGTTGCCGCTAGCGGTTATGTTGGCCGACCTGATTATCACTATCCAAGCTGTAATCCGTACGATCACCGAGCAGTTATCACCCTATACGGTATGATAGCTACCTACAAACGCTATGGTTTTGCCCGTGTGGATGGCACCGGTTATCAGACAAGAAATTTGAATTATGACACTAATCTTCTTTACAATCCGCCACCCGAATTTCCTTTATCTTCAGATCAGTATCAACTTATTGACTGGCAGGAGGTATTGCCATAGCCCCGTTAGAGGGTCGGCCTTATCTTAGTTATCAGTCATTATTGCTATGAACAACAACATTATTAATGCCATATTATATGGGTTAGCAGAAAAAGTTTCTTCCAAAACTTTTTCTGCGAAGACCCTCTAACGGGGTATGCACCTTACCAGTTACGGCGCGGCGGGGGAGGTAACCGGAGCCAAACATCTGGTGGAGGCCGCTGGCCGTAGAATTCTCTTGGATTGTGGAATGTTTCAAGGCCTTCACGAAGCGCTTCATCATCACAACGCCGTTTTGCCGTTTGAGGCATCAACTATTGACGTCATCATTCTTTCTCATGGTCACCTTGATCATTGCGGCAGTTTGCCTTTGCTTGTTAAGCATGGGTTTCGAGGGAAAATTTACGCGACATCGGCCACGCGCGACGTCGCGGAACTGATTCTGCGAGACAGCGCCCATATTCAGGCGCAGGACGCTGAATACATAAATAGACATTTAAAACAAAATCAGCGGCCCGCACTCCCAATTTATACAAGCGATGATGTTGAACAGGTGCTTCCGCTATTTGAAGACGTATCATATCGGCAGTGTCGTGAAATTTTTGCCGGTATAGAAATTTGTTTTTATAACGCCGGCCACATCTTGGGTTCTTCCCTTATTCATTTAACTATTAAAGAAGGACCGAGGATTATTCGTTTGGCTTATACTGGCGATTTGGGTCAGCGTAATATGCCGATACTTCGTGATCCCGACCGCTTGCCTGACACCGATATTTTGATTGCCGAGAGTACTTATGGCAATCGTGTGCACGAGGGAGCGCCGGTGAGTGCCGAAAAATTGATTAATATAGTGCGCGAGGCTATTGCCAAAAAAGGAAAAATTTTTGTGCCGGCCTTTGCTTTGGGGCGGATGCAGACGTTGGTTTATTCTCTGCATAAACTAACTGATGAAGGGCATCTGCCGAGAATTCCAATTTATGTTGACAGTCCGTTAGCTGTTAATTTAACTGATGTGTTTTCTCGCCATCCTGAATGTTATGACGCGGAAACGATTGAACTTTTTACTCGCCATAATGAAGACCCGTTCGGTTTTCGCAATTTGCACTATGTTCATTCCGTTGAAGAATCAAAACGTCTAAACGATATGCCCGGGCCCATGGTGATTTTAGCCACCTCCGGCATGGTTGAGGCAGGAAGAATTTTGCATCATCTAATGAATGGTATTGGCAACCCAAATAATACCGTACTTATTGTCGGTTATATGGCCGAGGGGACTCTGGGGCGGGCTATCCTTGAAGGGGCTAAACGCATTCGTCTTTATCATAAATTGTTGCCTGTTAGAGCCCATGTGGAAAAAATTAACGCTTTTTCCGCGCATGCTGATCAGACTGAATTATTGAATTTTATTTTAGCTATATCAGAATTAAAGAAAGTGATTTTAGTTCACGGCGAAAATATCGCGCGACAAGCGCTGGCCAATGAGCTTTTGAAAAAGAGGCCTGATTTACGTTTGTTAATACCAAACAAGGGAGAAGAGATGGAGCTCTAATGTATCTGTATTTACCCTCCTCCGCGAGCGAAAGCGAGTGGAGAAAATCCCGTCTGTTAAGGCGGGGATGAATGAGGGTACCCTGCGTAGTCCCGCCGAGCGGGACGAAGGCTGGATAAATCCGTGGGGCTCCACAAAGGTGCGGGGGACATGGATATCATCAATCCTTCCCGCGGAGTTCAATGCCCCGCGCGAATTCTCTAACAGGATTTGCTATCATACTTTCAAGTATGATAGTATTAGGAGGAGGTGATTTATGCCGAGAATGCAACCACAACATTTAAACGATCAAGAGCGTATACACTTGCTTGATCTTTTATGGACCAGCGTGTCCGAGTTGAGTTCGCGCGATGAAGTAAGGGCATTCTTTAAAGATTTATTAAGCGAGAGCGAAGCGATTATGCTGGCGAGGCGCATCAAAATTGCTCAGCTTTTACTTCAGGGCAAATCGTATGAATATATCTGCAAAACACTTCATACCAGCGACTCTACCATTGCCACTGTTCATAATTGGTTAAGTGGTGGTTTCCATGGATATGAAAGTACGATTAAGAAATTTGAACAGGTTGTTATTAAACGTCAACAAGTAATAAAAAGTAAAAAAGCCGAACCATACACTTATGAATGGCTAAAACGGAAATATCCCCTTCATTTCCTTCTCTTTAGATTATTTGATGATTATAGCGATAAGCGGAATTTAAAGATTAAAGATTCTAAACATTGATAGTAAAGGTGAGCCTCGCATTATTCCGTTACGCAGAATAGAGCGGAATGATTTTTGGGCGTAAGGATAAAACTTCGCGTTACTATACTTTCAAGTATAGTAGTGAGGGAGGTTGATATAAATGAGGGTGGGTGAGGTAAATTATTGAAAGCAATACGAATAATGGTGATAATAAGGGTGATGAGGGTGGGTGGGAATGAACTCCGTTCCACGATATGGAGTTCGTTACTATACTTTCAAGTATAGTAACGGCGAGAGTAACAGAGAGAGGAGGATTAAATAGGTATTGGCTAGGTATTGGCATGGATTAATGGGGATTATGAATTTGGTAGAATGTGCTTGTGCATTATTGGAATTGTTTTAGGCAGGCACATTTGGCGGGTTGATTAGTTGATAATTTGAAAGAAATTCGTTTGGTGTTTTACCATTCAATCCGCAGTGTTCAAGATC
>MGEK01000021.1 GCA_001791325.1 Candidatus Uhrbacteria bacterium RIFCSPLOWO2_01_FULL_47_25
GTGGGGTTTCGCTGATTCTCAAAAAAATATATAATTAAGACCAATGATTATGATGTTCCAGATGAAACAATTTATGACCAAGAAAGACTGGGCCTACTTAGCAATTTTGCTTATCGTTGCTATTGGTTTGTGGATTTGGGTTTGGCGCGAATTCCAAAAGCCGATCGTTGATCCCTCTTGGTACGCGAATAGCATATCGGTCGCTATACATGGTTATAAAATTTGAATAAGTATTGATTATATTCTCTGGCCGTGATTTAATGTTGTTAATCTTTTAAACAATCTTTTCAATAAACCTGCGGGCGTAGTATAATGGTAATACACGTGCTTGCCAAGCACGAGCCGGCGGTTCAATTCCGCTCGCCCGCTCCAGACTTCGCCAAGGCTACGTCTGGCTTACGCCAGGACATAGGTTTTGCGAGGCATGGAATCTCGCCGTAATGGGGTGCGAAGTCTGCGCGCCGAAGCAGCAGCGAAGGCGGGCTCTATGTTTTATGTCTATCTAGTTCAAAGTATACAATTCCCTTCTCAACACTACGTTGGTTTTTCTGAAGATTTAAAACAAAGAATTGAAGACCATAATTCTGGAAAATCTAAACATACCTTCAAATTCAAACCATGGAAGCTCGTAGCCTACTTTGCCTTCGAGAACGAAGAGACCGCCAGAAATTTTGAATACTACTTAAAAACGGGCTCCGGTAGAGCCTTTCTGAAAAAACATTTTTTGTAGCGACGGGTTCGTATTCGCTCGCCCGCTAATTTTGCTAGCAAAATTAGCGAGTCTCGCCGAAAGGCGGCCCGTTTTAGGCGTTCTTTGTTACCCAAAAAAGTAGACTGGAACTCCACGTCTTACGGTCTGGCGATAAGTACGCTTACAGAAACTTTTGTAAATCTTGAATATCAATAATTTTTTTGTACCGTTCATAGTTTTGGCTGCCCAACTGTTCACTAATAACTCCTTCCTCAACATCAGAGATGCGGCCCGCTGCCCACAGTATCCCATGAAGAGTGGAGAGAGCGAGTCTCTTTTCCGTCCTGTCTTGAATGGTTTCATCCTTGGTGATGCTTACGTATTCTGAGAGGAACACCGTTTTTTCTTCATCTGTTAATACCCGAGGGGAATCCCACAGATTTGCCAAACGAGAAAAAAATACCGCAATATCGTAACTCGGGTCGTCAATTCTGGCCTTCTCCCAATCAAGCAGGAAGACATCTTCGTCGTCATCAACAAAGTTACTAGGAACCAAATCAGTGTGAATAATACTTTTTGGTGAAAAAAACGATTCTAGGGAGGCGAGCTTTTCTCTCATGCTTTTCAAAAATGCATCGCCAATCTGAATAATCTCATGGTTGGCCGTTTTCCGCTGTCGGTATTTTCTCATGGATTCATTGACTGCCTCAAACTGCTGACGGAGAGGGTTTGACCATTTCATAAAAAATGAGGCTTGAGCGATGGGAATGGTATGTAATTTTGCGAGTGTCCTTGCCGTACGCTTCATTACTTCAACAGAGAAAACCAGTGTTTTGCCTTTGATGAATTCTTCTATTAGCAATCCCTGCTCAAAAAGCTTTTTCGAGTTATCTAAATAAAGTGGATGTGGGGCAATGTTATGGGAGGAAAGAAATTGCAGCGTTTTATATTCATACTCAATTTGGTTTTCGAGGCCGCTCTGCGATTCGACATTGAGACGCAATAAAAAGTTTGTGTCACCCGCTGATATTTTGAAATTGAGATTGTAATCTCCTCCGCCGACTCTGACGACGACCAACTGACCACTTCCACTGAGATTGAGTGTGCCTAATGGTAGCCCTTTTAGATATTCTCTGATTTTCTCTTCAATATTCGCCATACACATGGTTAGTATACCTCCCCTGTTCATTACACATCAATTTGTTACTATGAGGGCATGAAAAACCACTCCGTGGCACTCTCCCAATAGGTTCTTCAGCCAAAGGCTTGAACCCGAGGCTCATCAGCCTAGGGCTGAGATCCGTCTCGGGCGGAAACATTATACATTATCCCGCTCCAAGAAAAAGTCCCCGTCGCAGAGACAGAGACTTTTTCTTTTGGCTGAAAAAGCGGAATTGAACTTAAAAAGGGCTAGAGCAGCATTCTTGATTTTGGCCTGCTTCATTACATTGAGCATATCTCCTAGCTAAAATTTTATTTTTCAAAATAGTTAATTTTTAAAGGGCGGAAATTGTCTCAATTTCCGCCCTCAAGTTTCTCCCCTCCCTACTTCATGCTCAAAAAGTTCTTGAGCATTGTTTTCCCCTCCGGCGTGTAAATAGATTCCGGATGAAACTGCACGCCAATGATTGGTGAAGCATGTAGCGGCTGCGCCGCTACGATGGCCATAATTTCCAGTTCTTCGGTGTAGGCCAAAACATTGAAAGACCTATCGGCCAGAAGCTCCGGCGCCGGCATGACAACAAGAGAGTGGTAACGCATGGCTTCAAATGGTTCAGAGACCCCCTCAAAAAACGTTGGCCACGTTGTTGCTGAACCATGATAGCCGCTGTAGCGCTCGCCATAGAGGTTCTTGCGCCGATGATAGACAAGCGATGTCTTGCCATGCATTACCCGAAAATTTCTCTCTACTCGCGCGCCAACGCTTAAACCTATTGCTTGACAACCAAGGCAAACTCCCAGAATCGGCACTATCCCGCCCCAATGCTCAATGGCTTTGAGAAACGCCGATACATCCTTGGGGTGGCCAGGGCCGGGTGAGAGCACGACGTGCGTCGGCTCTCTTCGTCTGATTTCTTCAAACGGAATGTTCGTTCGCACCACCTCAACCTCTGCGCCAAGCTCACTAAGGTACTGAACAAGGTTATAGGTGAACGAATCATAGTGATCAATGACCAGCAATTGCAGTCCCATGTTATTTCCCTCCTTTGGCCACAAACTCATCCCATGCTTCTTTATGAAGCTGTCCAATAGCGCGACCCTTAGCCAGTGTTTCCTGATACTCTGCTTCGGGTTGTGAATCAGCCACAATCCCACCGCCGGCCTGCCAGTAAATCCGATCTCTTATCTTGATGAGACTACGGATAAAGATGCCTGTATCAACCGTCTGATCAGTGAAGTAGCCGACTGCCCCACCATAAGGCCCGCGCCGTCGTCCTTCCAAGGTGGCAATGATATTCATGGCCATAATCTTGGGAGCACCGGAGAGCGTGCCAGCCGGAATACACTGACCAACGATGGTGAGAACGCCTAGTCGTGGGTCGCGTTTTCCAACAACCTCACTCACTATGTGCATGACCGTCGCGTAGTTCTCAACCGTGAGATGTTTGGTGAGACGAATTGTGCCGGCCATGGCTGAACGACCAACGTCATTGCGCGCAAGATCTACGAGCATCATATGCTCGGCCAGTTCTTTGGGATCGTGTATGAGCTCATGGGCCAGCCGTTCGTCCTCAGCCGCGTCTCGACCACGCCGGCGTGTGCCCGCAATGGGTCTCAACAGAACCTGTTCTCCCACTACTTGCACCATAACCTCTGGCGAAGCGCCGATAAGCTCCACCCCCTTGCCAAGATTGAGGAAAAACATGTAAGGCGAAGGATTCAATCGCCGCAGGTGCCGATAGAGATCAAGACCACTTGCCGAGGTGGTTGTGGAGAACCTCTGTGATAAAACCACCTGAAAGACATCACCCATGGCAACGTACTCCTTGGCACTCCGCACCATTTCATGGTAGCTCTCCCTGGTGTGTGTTGAGGTTACGGGTGAGGTCGGTGCTGGAAGCGGTTCCAGCGGCCGAAGATCGTTTTGGAGAAACTGCCGAAGAGATCTTAGATCACACTGGGCGCACTCGAACGTCTGGGCGGCATCGCCAAATCCCACCGCGGTATTCACCGCGAGGATAATCTGCTGCCACGTATGATCGTAGATGATGAGATGATGGAAGAATAACATCTGTACGTCTGGCAGCATCAGATCGTCATGCGCTGGCGGAATAACAGCTGGCTCAAAAAGCGGCGTAGCTTCAAAGCCAATGTAACTGATGGCTCCGCCAGTAAAGGGCGGCGCTTCCGCTGGTGCGAGCGGACTGTAGTAGCTCAACAGTGCAGAGATCTGATCAAGCGGCGCCGATGTTTCTGCGGCGACATATACCGCCGCTTCATCCAAAGCTTTAATCACTCCCTTCTCCTTACGCACGCTCAGCCGCAAAAATGGTCTCAAGGCAATTATGGAATATCGCCCCAAATGTTGCCCCTGCGACACGCTCTCTAAAAGAGCAAACGGTTGGCCGTACTTGGCCACTTGGGCAGCAATGCTCAATGGGGTCAGATGATCGGCAGGACTCACAGCCAGAACCGAGACATATCTTCTTTTCTCCTCTTTTGCACATGCCACCAACTCCTGAAACTCGCTAAAACTGGTTTCCTTGATTGCCATGTCCTATCCTCCTTATCAAGTACGGTGCGAAAAGGTAACCAATGCTTCCAATTTGTTTTGCGCCGCTCCCATAGAGCATGACTGCCGCGCTAGGGCAAAGCCGTCGACCATGCTTTCTGCCAGGCCGGCCACCACGATTGCTGCTGCTGCATTGAGCATGGCAATTTCCGTGCGCGGGCCGGACACAACATTAAGACACTCGCGCACGATACTTGCGTTTTGCGCGCGCGTATGGCCACGCAAGTCGCTGATTGTTGCGCGGTGGCAACCAACCTCTTCGGGAGTGATAGTATAATAACGAATAGTACCCCCTCTAACTTCGGCAATTCTTGTGTCACCAAGCGTTGAGATTTCATCCAGTCCGCCCGCTCCGTGAACAACAAGGGCACGCTCCACCCCGAGGTTGTTGAGAACACAAGCGATGGGTTTAATCAAGTATTGATCAAAGACGCCCACTACTTGCCGCGTCGCGCCAGCAGGATTCATCAGCGGACCGAGTATGTTGAATACCGTGCGCACGCCCAACTCGCTGCGCACAGACGCGACGTGCCGCATGGCGGGATGGAACGAACGTGCAAAAAGGAAGCCGATGCCAATTTCGTCAATGCAACGAGCGACATGTTCGGACGATAGATCAATATTGATGCCTAACTCTTCTAGGACGTCAGCGCTGCCGCACTGCGATGATGCGGCGCGATTACCGTGCTTTGCTACTTTAGCACCAGCGCCCGCTGCGATGAACGCCGCGGCAGTTGAAATGTTGAATGTGTGTAATCCATCGCCGCCAGTGCCGCAGATATCAACTAGTGGATATGACTTTGTGTGCACTTTTATCGCCGCCTCGCGCATCGCCCGCGCAAAACCCGTAATTTCCTCGACGGCTTCACCTTTCCTTCGTAAAGCGACGAGAAACTTTGCAATCTGTGATGGGGTCGCCTCACCTGCCATAATGTTCCTCATGGCTGTGTATGCTTCCAATTCAGAGAGTCGTTGGCCTAAGATTGTCTTTTGAAGTACATCGTGCATCATATACCTCCTTCTGGTGTTAGCTATTTCGTTGTAAAGAACGCACTTTTCGCAAATGCTAAAAGCCCGCTCGGAGAGCGGGCAGAGGTTACTTTTAAAAAGTTAACAGCACACTATGCTCGCGCTCCGAAAAGGACGAGCAGCCACCAGCTCAGCTGGTTATTATTTTGTTGCCTTGAAATACAAAATTTCATAAATAGTTAATATATTTATCTCATTTTTCTATTCTATTCTTTATCACTTTTATCTTATAAATCTTGCTACCACCATACTAGTATACTAGTATGGTGGTAGAATAAACCAAGGGTGAAAAGCTGTCAAGGTGTCCCCTGTGGATAACCTAAATGCCGTCCAAAAATACCTTGCCCCTCACCGTGGTGGGGTGGGGCCGCAGGAATAAATAGAAACTATTAATCGTTCTCGCTGGGCTTAATACCCCACGCTCAAGATGCGGAATTTATTGTACTAAGACTCTAATTGAAAATAGAGCCGATTGATATTCTATCCTCTGGAATAATAACGCTTAAGAATACGATTGAACCCGCCCTCTGGGTTAAGAAGCATTCTTGCCCCTCGCCCCACCGTGGACACCGCTACTCTCAAATTCTTGACAATGTCCCACTGCGGCACCTCACGATGAAGCTGCCTTACGATTTGCCAACGCAAGGCAATCTCTTTGAGCTCGGTTGGCGTTAAAATGTCTTTCATAAAATCATGAAGGAGGCGCCTGTCACCGGCCGCCCGATCAAGCACGGTTATCAGCTCCTCTATATATTCTTGTCGCAGTTTGCCCATAAATTTAGAGTTAAAATATTAAAAATTAATTTACCCTATCTTATCCTAGCATATTTTATACCAGCATACTAGTATGCTGGTATAAATGACAGAAGACGCTAAGGGACAGCAACAATGCGGTTGCCTAATTGATAGCTACCGTTTCACGAGCTCTCTAATACGATTGACAATTTGCGATGGCGTGACGCGCGGCTTTAAAAATACGTCAGTGGCGCCTAACTTTTTAGCTTCTTCAATGTCGTGCGGTTCAGCCGAATTGGAGAGGACGATAATTGGTATATCCTTAAGTTTGGGTGTGGCGCGCAATGTTTTGAGCGCTTCCAAACCATTCAAGGCCGGCATCATCAAGTCCAGAAGAATAATATCAAACGGCTCGGTCTGCGCGACTTTGATGCCCCAAGCTCCGTTTTCGGCCACTTGACACTCAAAATTTTCGTGCTTAAATCGCTCGGTATAAATTTCAATAATTTCGCGCGTGTCCTCAATCAAAAGCACGCGTATTGGTTTGGCCGCGTCAGCCCGATCAGATTTCCCCTTGGCTAACACTGTCTCAATTTTTTTCAAAAGTTCTGACGGCGTGTGATCGGATTTTACCAAATAGTCATCAGCGCCTAACTGCATACCTTTGACGACCTCTTCTTCTTGCCCCAGATTAGAAAAAATAACGATCAGCTGATGTTTCAACTCCGGGTCATTGCGCACAATTTTTAAAACAGAATAACCGTCCAATACCGGCATAATAATATCAAGTAAAACTAGATCCGGCTTTTCTTTGCGCATCATCTCAATACCCTGCTCCCCATTTTCAGTCGTCAGTACCTTATACCCCAGCGACTCAAATTTGGTTTTGTACATCTCGCAAAGAAAAGGCTCGTCTTCAACAATAAGAATTGTACGCTTAGCACTAGTTTGAAGCATAAATGAATATGGCTAAATTATGCCCTAATTTTACCCCACCATTGCCGCAAGGGCAAGGGCACATGATATACTTAAACAATCCTATAATACAAAAGGATACTGCCCTTTCTGTTTAATTTCTTGACTGAAAACAGATGAAATTTCACTTCTTTGGCTGTCATGCTTTCAAATATGTTCAAGCCCCTGCCAAACACTAAAGGTTCTATGGTGAGATAGAGCTCGTTAAGTAGATCATTTTCTAAAAAATATGTGTAAGTTTGCGTGCCTCCTAACACGGCCACCGTTTTGTAAGGACTAAGAATTGTCCGAATATCCACTCCACTAGGATTGCAGAACAACAAATTGTCATGCTGTCGCGCGGTGGTGCGGACTGAATGGGTAAAAACAACACAATTTCTTTTTGCCAGCGGCTTTTGGGCAACTTTGTATGTATTATTTCCGACCACAATCACATCACTCTTGTCTAATAGGCCATGAAGAAAATCTTTGTCTTCCGAGCTTGTCCAGTCAGTGGAGTGCCCGGCATGAAGGGCGATTTTGCCATCTATGGTAACAGCGGCCACGGCTATAATGATTGGCGAGGTGTTCATTTTTTATGCTCAAAAACCTTAAGCAATGGGGCATACAAATCTTTAAGATAAGGAATCACTAATTTTTGGCGAGATGATTTAGTAGTGAACCGAATAAACTTTGCTCCGCGCAGTATCATGATAGGAGTCTGCTCATTACCTTCTCCCATGAGGAGAACGGCCATGGCCGAGAGTGCATCAACAACGTTTGTTTTAGTGTATTTTAGTTTTCTCCCAAAAATATCGGGCTTCCCTCGGTAATCATACAATGGCTCAAGGCCGCAAGAGCCAATGGATATACCAATGACCCCATAACGCAAAGGAATAGTGTGACTGTCGGTCGCTATCAGCGCCAGATTTTTCAATTTGAATTTTTTCTTCAAATAAACTCGTAATTCTTTTAGCAACGGGACGATGCCTTGAGGCCACAAGATGTAATAACCATTGCCGTTGCTCTCGTCTATGCCGGCTGAAGGAATTAACGTGGAATTCTTAATTGTTAAGAAAAAATTGCCATATGAGGCAAGGCGGCGGTGAATATATTTGTCCGCCTCCTTTTTTATTAAATAATCCTTTTTAACGCTTGAGTTAATTTTTACGCATCGACCCTGATGAATGGCTAAAATCTTAGAAGTAATGAACAGCACATCTCCCTCCCGCAATCGGGGAAGAAATTGATCTAATATTAGATAAATGTTGTCCCGCGGAGGTACGACGACCCGGGTCCTTACCTTTATGAATTTCATCTATTGAATAATGGACTTTGGTTTAATCCCCAGACATATTTCTGATTTACCGGGAATTGATAAGAGACAAGATTTTTTTCATTCAAGAAATTGAAGACATTGTTAAAAATCAGATAGGTAGCGGCGATACCTCCCGCGAATGTCAACCGCTCAATAATAACGACGGGGATGAGAGAAACCCAGACCGCCTCTGGCAATGGTATGAAATATATCCATAGCGCTCCGCCAACAGCATGAGCAGTGAAAGTCGCTCCCAGGCTCCGGACTATGAGCGAGCGCTCCCGAAAAAAATAACTGACAATCGGAATGAGCCAGAACAATGAGAAAAACCAGACTGTTCGCCCTATGGGATGCACGACGAACGCCAATATGGCAACGGCAGGAATAATAATGTTCAGTTTTGTTTTCCGGCCAAAATAGGCGGCCGCGAACATCATGGGCAATAAACGGATGATGGTTCCCGCATCTTGAATGTGCGCGCCATGGACAAGAAAGTTGAATACTTGCATGAGCAACACAGAAAGCGCCCCGGGCATAGCTCCCAGAAAACCCCCAGCCACTGGCCCAAATGCGTCAAAAAGAGTAAAAGTTGCCTTGGAGCCGACGAGGTGTGTAAGGGGCACCTGCAAAAATAGAAGTCCCAGGACAATAAACACAAATGAAAACAGAATCTGTTTTTTGTTAAATGATCTTTGATTATCGGACAGTAGTGTCATAAAAAATAATGTTAAATGATAAAGCTTTGTTGATTATTATAACACGTTGTTCTTTTTTTGCATATTTCACGTTCCCCTGAATTCAATCTCAAACATTTTATCGGAATGACGGCGATCGTAAACTTTTTGCTGAACCAATAGAAATTCTATTAAAAACTACCACCATACTAGTATGGTGGTATAAAAAAATAATAAAAAACTTGCGATATTGTCGCAAAATATCCCTACCCCAGCATCTCCTCTAGCGCGACCACGGCTTGGTCTTTGGGCGGAGGTGATAGTGAAAAAGTTATCCTATATGGATAAAAAATATATTACTGGGTGTTGTCAATAAGTTCACGCTCCAAGAGTGGTAGGTCGCGCGTTATCGTCTCCCAAATATACGCGGCGTTAAGCTCGGCATAGTCATGGACTGCCTTATCTCGGAAGCCGCTTACATCGTGCCATGGAATGGTGTCATGACTCTGCTTAAACTCTTCCGAGAGTCGCTTAGCCGCTTCACCAATAACAATAAGCTCACGCAACACCGCGCTATATGTTTTCTTGTCGTTCACGAACTGCTCATACGTCAGGCCAGCAACAAACGTATATATGTTGGCGATGGCCTCACGTATATGATCACAATAAAGCTGATCGTTCTCCATAGATATCGCGAAGTTCCGCCATCGCCCGCGGCTTCACTCGGGGGTGGAGCGAGTCGATGGGGATCAGGTCAACGCGATGCTGTAGCACTTCCTCTAGTTCACGCTGGAGGCGGATAAGGTCAAGCAGACTGCGTCGGCCGCGCAAGGCCACCAACAAATCAATATCGCTTGACGGCGTATCTTCACCACGCGCCACTGATCCAAAAACGCCGGCAAACGTTACGTTATTGACCGCAAATACCGGCTTAGTTCGATTACGAATTTCATTAATCGTCATAGTTATGGCAATAACAGAGCGTTATTCAGCAACCAAATTATAATAATGTACAACAAAAACAATCAACTTTTATGACACAATACTAATTGACGCGACACTCTGTCTATATGTAAACAGTGTATCTCTATAAAAAACAAAAGTCAAAAATCAATCCGCTACCCCAACATTTCTTCCAGTGCGATTTGAGCTTTGTCTTTCAGTGGAGGCGGGAGAGGAATGGCAAAGGCAAAGGTGGAGCCCAATCCTTCGCCTTTTGATTCCACCCATATCGCCCCGCCGTGCGCTTCCACCATCATGCGGCCAACATAGAGCCCAAGCCCTGTGCCTTCGGTGTGCACCAGAGCCGAGCCCTGGCCGCGAATAAATTTTTGAAACAAACGGCTTTGATCTTCGGCTCTCACGCCATTGCCAGTGTCGCTGACACTAAAAACAACGCAGGGTTTTGAAAAATGACCTTCGGCGCCTTTCGGCTCGTGATGCACGGACACGCTGACCGTCCCCCTTTTAGTGTACTTTATGGAATTATCCACTAAGTTTGTCATCACTTGGCGAATTTTTTCCTCGTCAAGATTAATGAGTGGTGGCATTTTTTGCGGCATACTAAACTTTAAAGCAAGCTGTTTTTTCTTGGCCGCGGGCATCAGCTCATCCACTACCTTGGCGGCCACATCAGCCAGTTGCGTGAGCGCCATGGTGTATTTCATTCTGCCAGATTCAATGCGCGAAACAGACAGCAAATTTTCCACGAGCTGAATCAGGCGTTCGCCTGACGCATAAACTTTTTCCAAGGGCTGGCGATGTTTTTCCGGCACCGACCCAAACGACCCCTCCAGAATCATGGAGATGTAACCCTTGATAACAGTCAGGGGCGTTCTCAACTGGTGCGAGGCAATAGACACAAACTCCGACTTTGTTTCATCCAACCGCTTTAGTTGTTCATTCACCACCTCTAGCTGTTTTGTCAAAATAGCGAGCTCCTCTTTTTGTTGGACTTCAGTCCGCACGCTACGTACGAGGAATGAACCAAAAAAGGCGATGATTATAAAGAAGAGGAATCGTATAATTACTTCCTGGGACGTTTGAGAAAATATAAGCTGTATGAACAGTATGAAAACAATGCTAGCGGTTAGCATCTCGGCGGCTACCACCTTAACGTTGAGGAGATGATGCTTTGTAATCGCATAGGATATGGCGATTACAATGACAGCAGTAAAAATAGGCCCAAGCCAAGTGAATCGCCACTCCTGTATAAATGGTGAGGGAAGGATTAAATTGAAGAAGACTCCGAGTACGCCAGCTGTCAAAATACTCCAAAGGATATAACCGAGTTTAATTTTTGTCTCGTGGTTCGCGGTTCGCCAGCGTCTATAAAGAGCGTATAACGAACCAAAAAAGTAGAGGATAAAGTAGAAGGAAAAAATTGTGTACCCAAACAATTCCTGAACCCCCACACGAGCTTCAGGCGTATAGATAATATCAACAATAAGAACATTGGGAAGAAGTAATATGATTGTCAGAAAAAACGTACTTAGTATGAGAAACCACCTCTCCGTTGTGCTGAATCTATCACGATCTGGGAAATAATGGATAAAAATATAGAAAGAACTGGCAATAAAAATAGCGGCAAGATAAGAAAGCTTGAGAAAGAAAATCGTCAGAGCTGTGTTTTGGACTGTACGAAAAGCAATCAGCGCACCGGCCCATAAGGCCAGTGAGATAGCAAACAAAGCAAACCAAATATTGACCGGATCACGCCTATTACTGGCGGCGACTAACACCGCCAGAACGACGTTCATAACAATAATAATTAAAAGAAACAACTCTTGAATATTCATAATTAGAAAACCGCGCGGGTGAAATGAAGACTTTACATCATCATATCACTCCGCGCGGCGCTTGAAAAGCGAATCATCAAGGCATGAAGAGCGCCCCTCCCTCAACCGCTCCGGCCCCGACGAGCATAAAAATGATAGGCTGGTCCTTTGGGTACCGACCGGCGCGACAATCCTCGTCCACTAAGAGGAGGGTAGAGGCACTGACGGTGTTCGCGAAACGGTCGACGTTGTGCGGAGCGCGCTCTTCTGGAATCCCGAGTGCGCCGACCAGACCCTTGATGAGATTGAGGTTGGCTTGGTGCAGGTAAAATCTACCGATGTCGCCAACGCTAATCCCGTAGCGCTCGGAAAAGTGCTGCCACACGCGCTCCATCGCAGGGGCGAATGAGCCTGCCACGTCGTGCACATCCACGAGGTAAACATGCTCGTCGATGCTCGTCTCAGTTGTGGGGCAACTAACGCCGCCGCCCCGGTAGAACACCAACGGGTGTTCCGGCTCGTAGGCGACGTAGGTGCCGACGAGATGCGGCCCCTCACCCGGGCCGAGCAGAATGGCACCGGCGCCATCGCCAAAGATGGCCGGCGCGACCCATGCGCCTCTCACTCTCTGGTAACGTTCTCTATTGAACGAACTCGCCACATCGTTTGTGGCGACTATGAGGGCGTACCAGTCATCTCCGTCCTGCAGGCGGTAGAACGCCTCGATGAGCTGTAGCCCGCTCGCCACCCCGGCGCAACCGGGGTCGAGCTGCTGGATTGTCACGGTACGGCACAAACCGAGCCGATGTGCGAGCGTAATGGCGTCGCGCTGAAAGTGCAACTCGTTCGGCGTGCACGTCAGCAGAACAAGATGTTTCACCCTCTCGGGATGAATACCGCCAGCCCGTAAGGCGTTCTGAGCCGCCATCTCGGCGTAGTCCAACCCGGTTGTTGGCATGATTTTCATGCCGTCTAAGTTGAGGTTGAGGCTATGCCGCTCGATCCCCAATTTCTCGAACGGCCAGCTTGCTGGTCGAGGGTCACCAAGAAGCATCATGAGCTCCTCGTTCCCCATCGTGGGGAGGATTACCCCTCCACTACCAATAATGGTCAGTGCATGTGTGCTCATGGTATATCTCCCTTCCCTCTGGTTTATTTTTGTTTCTTTGTTGTAAATATCTTTCTGTAAACATGAACAGTATAAACTACCACCATACCACAACACTGTCAATTGGCACTGACTTAGTATATCTTATGCCCTTGACGCTGACAAGAATGAATGGTATGTTGCTCTGTTCACTTGCGATGGTCGTGAGTGAATTCCTTGACAATTGAAAAAACAAAAGTTAGGCCACGGCGTGGCTGAAAGGGGTATCAAAATGGAAAGGTTGAATCAACTGGTTGAGTGGCTGGTGGCTGCCCCTGCGGCTGCCGCCAAATGGTTCATTGACCTCTCAACGGTTCGCTGGTCGCGACGAGCGAAGCTTGTTGTCACCGGCGCTGTGCTGATGAACGCGTTCGTTGGACTCGCCGCTAACTGGTGGGTAAAGACGGGCGGGATACTCGAGGATCCCATTACGGACGAGCACAACCCGCTCGTCGTGGAGAACCGCAGAGCCAGCGCTCCCTTCTGGGGAACCGACACGGTCGTGTTCTGGCTCGACCGGCAGGGGCTCACCGACGAGGACGCAATTGCAGTTTACCGCGACATGCACTGGCAGCTCTACGAAAAGCTGCCATGGGCACAAGAAGGACTGCTTTCCCTCATTTCGATGCCATACCTTCGGGTGGTCGACGGTGGACTAGTGACCAACACGTACATGGCCGAGGGGCTGACACCGACGGAGGTGCTAACGAACCTTCAGAACGAGGACATCGAGCGCGTGCTCGTCAGCCACGACCGAAGCCGCTGGGGCATCATGATCATCCTGCCACACGGTTACAGCCAGTCCGACCTCTACTGGGGGTGGACGGAGATCGTGGAGGAACGGTCTGTCGGTTGGTTCGAGCGTAGGTTCTGGAAGTACCACATAGAGCCGTCGCAGAAGTACCAGCGCTGGGACCCAAGCGGCTGGCCGCTGCCGCGCGAGGCGATCGAGCGTGGGCTCATCAAGCAAACGTTCTTTAACTGCGGCGTGGGCGTCCTCATCGTATCTATCATCTTCGCCTTGAGCGCGCAGAGCTTACGGTTTGCTGTGCTGTCGTGCCTCTTCACCTTCATCTCCATTATCTGGGTACACGGCGGTATTGCCCTCATCGACCTCTTCACAACATTTCGGTTGCGTCCGTACATCATCATTGCAGACGCAAACACCCTGGTCCAGGGGTTGTCGTACTTCCTCCTCACCTCCTTCGTCATACGTGCGAAGGACGAGGAAGAACGAACGGTGCTGCTCGGTGCCGGTGCCTTCAACCTCATCATGGGGATCTGCAGTTTTGGGTCATTGTGGTGGAGTTTCGAGGTACGAGCCATTCGGGAAATGGCCGCGCTCTCCGGTGTCGGACTCGTGCAAGCCTATTTTCTCTCCCAACTCGCTCTACCGGTACTTGTAGGCAGCATCCCGCCAAAAGAGGAGCGGGAAGCGAACCCGTACATCGACTGGCTCCAGAAGAAAGTGGCTCGAGTGGCAACACATCAGCACCCGAACTTCAGCCGCTGGGCACTCGGCCTGATGCTCGCAGCTGGTGTGGCGAGCGCTCCGTTCCTTAAGCTCGGCTCCCAGCCGCTCGACTTCATCGTAGGGCACACGCTCCATGATTCCTTCACGCGGCTGCAGGACGACAGCCAGGGTGAAGGGCGGCGTGTCGCCACCGACGGCATCCCGCAGCGAGTGGCGCCGGCGCAAGGCGATCTCAACCAGCCCGAATTCTGGTGGGCAGTCGACGAGTACACCAGCCGCCTCAACGCCGACCCTGGTACCATCGTCGTGGCGGGCGTCGGGCGTACCTTCTTTCGCTTGATGTCCGAACTCTACGGCCACCACTTACCGGAGACGCCGAACGAGGTGGCCGAGGTGTTGGCCTACATCCGCCTCGGCTTGAGCACCCTGCCTGGGGTGCTCCACAGCCTCCTCACCGAGCAGGAAATTCAACTCATCCTCCTGCAGAGACGTACCGCTACCAGCCAAGAAAACCTCCAGACCATGGAGGTGATTGCAATGGTAGCGGCGCAATTTAGTTCGTTGTTCGTGGTGGAGAGAGGAGGCGCCTCGGCGCTCTACGGGGAGGTCGACCGCTTAATCTGGGTCGACCGGCTCGAGAACATCGGAACCCAGATCGGCTCGAATGCGATTTGGTTTCTGCTACTCGGGGTAACAGGGTTACGGTGGTACCAACGCCGGCACATTCCACTACTAGAGTTCTCCGTCTGGCGTCTCATGGCGGTGATGAGCGTACCGTTCCTCTTCGCCACCGCTGGCATGACGGTGGTGATGACAGTCGGGGGCGTTCGCCTCGACCAGGCGAACGCGGCGATCCTCGCCTGCGCTAACAACGCGTCGTCAGATTTCGTCATCTACTTCGCTACCTTCTTCCTGTTGATGGCGATGCGGACGGGGCAGATAGAAACGGCGCGGCATGAGACGGCGCGCCTCAAGGGCGAGCAAGTAGTGGAGGACGTGACGATCAACATGATCTGCTTCGCCACGCTCCTCATATCACGGTATCTCACCATCCGCCAGATGGGATGGATGATCCCAGCAATGTTGGGTATGTGCGGCTTCGGTGCCCTCGTCATCATGCCGCCGTTCCTTCCATGGACAGTGAAACGGGTAGACGGCCAAGAACCAGAAAGGCCGTCCTAGGAGCGATAGCTACATAACGGACGAATCGCTTCATCAACTCAACCAAAATTTCTTAAGTTAAGGAGGACAAGAAACACCCCAGCGGAAAGCTGGGAAGAAGAGCCGGGAAGGATGTGCACACAACTTGCACGTCCCCCGGCTCTTGACATTTTAAGCCCTTCTATTGTACGGTATAAATACTAAATTTCGTCTAGGCATACGCCAAAGGAGGAGAAGCCAATGACGACGATTGTTCGGAAAGGCCTTTTTATCTTGGTCGCAATCGTCACAACGATAGCGACCGCAACGACGGCAAAAAGTGGGGAGTTGCCCGCTATAATCGCGGCGAGCAAAACCGCGGCTGATGTCATCAGCCAAGACGTTATGCCGAACATCCTCACGGCCACGAACGTGAACTTCGGTAAGGGCGAGTATGCCGACGTCACGCAACGGACATTCCGCGGCGACGAGGTAGTTGAAACGATGTTCGATCGCCAAGGGAAAAGCTTCACAGAGGCGAAGTTTTTGTACGGCGCTCGCGTCGAGCATAGTCAGCGATCGGTAATCGCCATGTTGTTCAGAACGGGACCCCGGCCAATCTACAAAGACGTTCTCGCCGGTACGCGACGCGTACAGTACATTCAGGCAAGAGAGGGTGTCGGCCAGCTCCGTAACCTAACCACTGGCGGTGATTACCCCGTCCTTGACACCGCGCTCTCTATGCGCGACCTGCACCTTGGCCTCGAGGGCTATCGATGGAGCGAGGTCGCCGTGATCGGGAGCGAGATCCTGCTTACCGGAGAGAACGGACTCTATGAATGGGTGCAAGTGCGCCTAGGACTACAGCACGACGTACTCGTGCCACTGACAATGGAAGTCAAGAACAGAGGCATCCACAAGATGCACCTGTTCCAAGAGTACCGGGTCCTCACCACAGACAAGGTACGTCCCCTCATTGTCACGCTCGTAGATTTCGAGCGCAAGTTGCGTTCGGTATCCTTCCTGACATGGATCAACATCTTCCCCAGCGAGGAGGCCGCGCAAGCGCAGTTCGCGCAAGTGGAACCGCTCGCCGCCATCCTCGAGCAATAAACCCGCCGCCCGCCGTTCCACAAGACCCTTCCGAAAGACACCTCGACCCCCGCATGCCGAGGTGTTTTTCTTGTTTAAGAAAAGGCGGCCGCTGGAAACGGTCGCCTCTTTAGAATACTGCGCACTAGGCCAGCCCCTCATATGGCCTAGTGCCTAGTGAATGCCAACTCCACTGCTACAAAGTCGTTGTTACGGTAGAGGCCGCCGAACGCATGGCGACGGTCGCCACCAAAGACGACATAACGAAAGCCAAGCTGTGGGTGCTCTACGCCCAGCGACTCCCAAACTCCGTCGAGAAACGACGGCATGGGGAGAAAAACGGCCGGCTCAATGACATACCCAAGAGGATCGGCATTGACCCCGCCTTCAAACTGCAAGGCCCACCCATTCTCTCCAAAGAGCGCGCCATAACGAATCCTAACCAGCGCCCCTTGTCGAAGAATTTCTTGCAGCGGTTGTGTTGAATCGCTGACTGACCGCCACATCCCTTGTGCGAGAAGAAACAGACCACGGCCCCGAACAGTCTGGACTGATTCAAAGGTCGCTAGTGCCGCGACGTAATCACGGCCTACCAGACCATCATAATCAGCGTAGGAGAATTCCCCTCGGAAGAGCACACTCTCGGTGAACGGGACGGGGTGCACAAAACTCGCTCCAACCATACGCAAGCGAGGGTACACAAGACGGATAGCTGTTGGAGCACTGGATACCATCCACGGCGTTTGGTCTCGCCCTTCATAGACCATACCGCAGAACTCCCCACCTGACTCGTTTGAGGTGAGGCAGCTTCGGAGAGCAAACTGCTGACCTGAACTAATGTGCCCAAGAGATGGGAGTGTCTGCTCAACAGTAACACCGGTCGGAGCAATACGCCACGGACCGAAGACTGCGTGCCTATTGGGAACGAACACTGGTTGGTATGCCCCTTCGCAGCGCAGACGGTATCGATCAGCCAAGAGCTTCCTCTGCCATGTCGCCAGGACACCGTATTGCGTAAACCGCTCGTCCGCTGTCGGGTCAGTCGGATCCCGCACTACGGGGTTGTGGCTGAAGTTGTGTGGCACAAGCACATCGTTCAGCCGAACAACATCACCAACGCCGAACATTGGAAAAAGAAACTTCCCAAGCTTGAAGGTCATGCTGCCGCCAAAGAAATTCTCCGACGCGGGCCAGAGTTTTGCAAGATTGAGACCCACTGACAACTCCTCAATCCCCAAGGCTGGCTCGCGGTCACGTCGAACAAACTCGTCCCATGAAACATTACTGACATTCGTGGAGTCGTACCTCGCGTAGCCGACTAAACCAATGCCGACACCTTGAGCAACCGACAGCCGACGCCACCCCACGGTAGCCAAGGTATCGGCCTGCACCTCACCGAGGTGGACGAAGTAGCTAGTACGGTTCGTGAGCCGCACCTCTGGATATTCTAACCCGTCAGTTGAACTCACGACCCCTCCAAGCACCAACAGAACAACAGCAACAATCGTGCGCATGTTGCAGTCTCCTTTTGCCTCATCGCCTGCCAATCTGTTAAGGCAGGGTTGCGGGCGCGCCTACTTTTCGAGACACGCCAAGTGGCATGACTACGACTTGCCTAACCAGATAGATTGAGAAAGAACAAGCAGTGCTACTTGAAAGTAGCCAACTACTTTACAAAACTAGAGGGTGTATGTCAAGGCGAAATTAAGAAGGATTATCAATTTGGTATTTCCGCTCCTCGTGCATATATTTAATGCCGCGTAGCATCACAAGCAGTCCGGCAATACACAAAGAGGAAGTAACGACACTTACTAGAAAACCGCCGCGAGACAAAATGAAAAACATTATTGCCGCAACTAGCAAAAGTGTCATTCCTCCGCCCAAGCAAACCGCCGCGCGATAAATTCTAGTTTTACCTTCAACGTGCCATCTAGGCGCGGCATACCAAGCAATGTAAACAAAAGTTATTGTGAAAGTACCAGCGGCAACCAACCCGGCAATCCCCGGGAAGAAACGAATCCACGGTGAATATGCTTCACTCCAAAAAACATAAGGCGGTATTATTTCCTGTTTATCTAAGGCGGGATCAATAATGCGTCCAATCAGAAAAGCCAAGGCCAGCGTCATTATCAAAACGCCTAAAACCATACCCAACCATCTGCGTTCAAAAAATATGAAGGGAATTTGTATCACAAACGCTAGTGATATAAATAGAAACAAATAACCAATAATGGCCGCGATGGTAATTGAGAAAACATCTTGAAATATCAACTCCGGCGTCGCGAACAACAGCCAAAACAAGGCGAAGAATAAGTAAAACCCAATAAACTCCAGCAACCCATTCTGCTTGTTGCTGTCGTACCAGCGCACCAATCCGCCCTGGGCGGGCGGCACGGGGCGAAGCATAAAAGCCAAGCGCACAGCAATGGCCGCGGCGATAATGCCATTAATTAGATCAGTAATTGAAACAATGGGGATCATGAAATCTATTTTCGCTCTAGAATATTATACCCCTCCATAACAGCATCACAAATAAAATCTTCTAACAAACTGAAGTCCATCTGAAGTTGAGCCTTATTAAGATAAGCTAAATAAAATCGTTTATTCTCTTGCCTAATAACGGCTGGGGGGGAATTGGCTCGAAGCAACATGGCGTGCATAAGCAACCGGCCCACGCGACCGTTACCATCGGCAAAGGGATGAATTTGTTCAAAGCGGCTATGAATTGCGGAAACTGTTTGAATGACATCTTTGTTTTTCTTCTGGATGTCAACGACAAGCGCATTCATTAATTTAGAAATTTTTATAAAATTTGCGGTCGGCACATAGCCCCCTACAATGCGAACGGCATGGACGCGATATTGTCCGGCATCTGACCGAATGCCATTCATTAATATAGAATGAAGCCGCAAAATTAATTCTTCGTTCGGTGGCTTGCGTTTTGTCAAATACTGAAACAGATATTCCAAAGCGGCTTGATGATTCTTTGCTTCTAATTGTTCAGTTAGACTTTTATTGGGCAGAGCCGCATTATGAAACAAAATAGCGGCCGTTTCGTTTTCTGAAAGAGAACTGCCTTCAATGCGGTTGGAATTATATGTAAGCGACAGCAAAAATTGATTTTGAATATCCGGATTACCCAAAATTTCTCCAAGCACATAGCGATGATTCTTTGCTCGTTTGATAATCACGGCTTTCTTGGCTTCCAAAATATCTTCGGGGATTTGCTTTTGCCCTGTATATTCGCGGTATAATTCATCAATCCTTTGCTGGGCTGATTGGCGTGGAGTTGCCTTGCCATTAACCCACCGATTAAGCGCGGCAAAAGTCACACCCAGGCGATTAGCCAGTTGCGCTTGCGTCAAACCCGATATTTGTTGGATCAGCTTAATTTTTTGAATTATGGTCATAAGACCATGATACTAAACTATATATAGTTTGTCAAAAAACAAGTGTTTTATATAGTTTTGTAATCAACCCGGCAATGGCCGCGGCAATGACGCCGTTGATGAGGTCAGTAATAGAAACAATCGGGATCATAGATTGTTCTTTTCTATGCATTGAAGCTTAAGAAACTTTTTTGAAACAATGAACCTCCGTGCGGCAAGACCGCGGGGAATTATCAAATTAAATGTGATATAATCACAATCAATGCACCATCAACTATTCTACAAACGGTTAGTCAAGTTCTACGACCTCATATATGCAAATAAAAATTATGAGAGGGAGGCAAGGTTTGTTCGTGATTTGGTTTTGAAATACAAGAAATCCAAGGGGCGCGATCTGTTGGAAGTTGCTTGCGGCACGGGGCGGTATTTGCAATATCTGCGGCGCTGGTTTCAATGTTTCGGCGTGGATAAAAATCCGATGATGCTGAAAATTTCTCGCCTGAACGCGCCTAATGTTCCAACCGAACAAGCTGACATGATAACGTTAAAATTAAATAAAAAATTTGACGCCATTGTTTGTCTGTTTAGCTCCATCGGTTACGTCAAAAATTATGCTAATCTTGAAAAAACTATCAGAAATTTTGCCAGACATTTAAAGCCGGGCGGAGTGGTAATTATTGAGCCATGGATCAGCAAGGGGAAATTTATTGTCGGCTCGCCGCACTTAGAGACGTTTAGCGGTAAGGACTTAAAAATTGCCAGAGCGAGCGTTGCTAAAAGACGTGGCGATATTTCAATTATTGATTTCCATTTTCTCATTGCCGAACGCGGCAAGACGGTCGGGCATTTCGCTGATCGCCACGAGCTTGGTATGTTTGATAAAAACAAGGTGCTCAAAATAATGCAACACGCCGGCCTCAAGGCCAAAACCGTCCAAAGCCATTTCAAATCAAAACGCGGACTGTATGTGGGGGTAAACCCCGTTAGAGAACTCGCACGGGGCATTAGACTCCGTGCTCGTATGGGAGAATTGCACTCCGCCCCGCCGCGGCGGGACGGGGCATTCTCTAACGGGGTAAAGAAATAAAAAAGGGCTCGTCGCTTTCATTGCGACGAGCCCCGATGGGTTTCCTCCTCGTGTTGTTACCCCACATTTTTGCGTCATGGCGCAAAAATGTGTTGGCTCAGATACGACAATCCCGCCCCGCAGTGCGGGGCGGTATCGTTTTGCTGCGCAATGCATATCGGCGATGCTGTGCGCCCAAAAAAAATTAAGGCGTGGGTGGGACGGCAGGTTCTTTAGGACTCTCGTACGAGATACCGCGCAACATCAGATAGGCGCCGACGATGCAAGAACCAGAAGCCAAGATGCTCACGACAAACCCGCCGGTTGAGGCCAAGAAAAAGATGAAAGAGGCCAAAACCAAAAACAACATCCCACTGGCCAAGTACATAGAGCGACGATAGATAATTGTATTGTCGCGCTCCTTGTGCCCCAAGTAAAAGAAAACTCCCATGAAAATAGTTGTAGAAGTAAAGGTGCTGATACCGGTCAGAGCCCTAAGCAAAAGCGGATATGTTTCTTGCCAAAACACATAAGGCACAATAACTATTGGCAAATGAGGAACAGGATTCAAAAAGCGGCCAATGACAAAGATTAACCCAACCATCACGTTTAAAATGCCCAAAATGACGCCCCAATGACGGCGATCTATAAAAATAAAAGGAACCTGCAAAAGACTGGTAGTCGCCACATATAAAAAGACGTAGCTCACTAGGTTGGTCGCCATTACGGTGTAAGGGTTGTCAGTCAAAATACCGGGCATCGCTCGAAAAGCCCAAAAACCGGTTAGGGCAATATAAAAACCGGCCAGATACATTAAGCCGTCATGATGATTTTGCCGCAATTTATAAATCAAACGAACGGCCAAGGCCGCCATGACTAGCGTATTAACGAGATTACTGATGGAAATGATGGGGATCATGGATAAATAACCTATAGCTCAAAACACATAACTCATAACTATATAGAGGTTAGACTAATGATATTTAAGATATCAGGACAATAACAAACATACATATTATAACATAAGGAAAGGGAAGCCGGGCATTTGGCTTCCCTGTTGTCTCTCTCTATCGTTATGGCTCTGGCATCCGAGACGAGTGTTGTCAGGTCCCGATCGGGTCCCATGCTTGGACGTTCACTAAGCATCCCCCCTTTCAAAAGGCATCAGCTCCGTGCTTACGAATTCGCTCCCGCCGTCGCCATGTTCACGTTGGCTCGGGCGGAATTCCTCGTCGTCGTGAAAATCGCGCTCACAATCATAAGGTACCCTGCCTTTCTTTCCTCGCGTTGTGGCGCCGCCATTGAGGCGCCGCGTTCGACAGAGTGGGGTTATCCCCACGATGGACCCTCCGTGTGCCCTCTAGCTCTTGTTCGAGAGAGAATGTGGATAAAAGACCAAAACGATATATTAATAATAATGCTTTTCAAAAATAAAATCAAAAACCCTCCGCCTGGGCGGAGGGAAAAACATGAATCCGAATCTCTTGTCTGGGAGCGAGTGGTACCTTTGGCAGAAGCCTAAATACCACCACTTGATGGTTACTAAGAAAACATAGGAGGGGTCGTTTTCTGTTTCACCGCTCCCAGGCAAGAAAGCCGGAATTGTAAAACTGTTAAGAAATAAATCTTAACAAGGCATCATAGCACCACTGCGCCTTTATGTCAAGAGTAGGGTCGCAAAAGCTACCTCCTTGACTCATAAAATTTGCGTGTTTTTTAATGACTAAAGCTTGCCTCTTTTTCCGTAGTGTTCCTCTACTAATGCTCTTAAAGCGGGACGCTTAATCTTTCTTAATAATTTTTGCGGGCTATCGGGTATTTCTTCGTCTTCACGCAGAGTATTTTTGACTGCCTGATCTGCTTCTTCATTAACTGTTTCAAAACCATATTCGTCAATAGGCACACCACATTCTTTGCAGTTGCCATCTTCGTCGCGACCAATACCCTCTTGGCCGCAAATGTGTTTTCGCTTAACTTCTGGCTTAGCGCCTGATTCAACTTCTGGCATATATTGTTAGTATACTGCATAATATAATTTATGAACAGATTAGAATACGATGAAAATACCGCCCACTGGCTGGCCTGGAGCCATATCCTCAACGGTCGTCAGCTCAAAAAGCTTTTTAGTTGTTTCATGAGCGGTAAGGAGGCTTGGCACGCTCCTAGCACCGAATTCCAACGTCTTGAATTCAAGGCGGAGACCTTGCAAAAGATATCTGAAGAGAGGGCGCGTCTTGATCCTCAAAAAGCATTGGAGCAGACAAAAAAATTGGGCATAGAGGTGATAATGTTTGGTGATCCGGCATACCCTCCGCTTTTGGCGCAAATTTACGACGCGCCAGTTCTATTTTTTTACCGCGGCCAATTGCCAAGAGCAAACGAACTGCTGATCGCCATTGTTGGCACCCGGTCAGTAAGCCGCTATGGCCAAGCGGCAACAGTGACTTTAACGCGCGAACTTGCTACGGATGGGCTTGGCATTGTTAGTGGTTTAGCCAGAGGCATTGACGCTATTGCTCATGAATCAACCCTTGAGGTGGGAGGTAAAACTATTGGCGTCTTGGGGACTGGCCTCGCCGATACCGATATCTACCCCAGAGAGCATATTAAACTGGCGCGCAAAATTATTGAGTGCGGCGGATGTCTTATTTCTGAATACCCGCCCGGTATTGGTCCAGAAAAACATCATTTTCCGGAACGCAACCGCATCATCGCCGGTTTAACCTTGGGAACCTTGGTTGTTGAGGCGCCGGCCACAAGCGGCGCTCTTATCACCGCTAAACTCGCTCTTGAATATGACCGTGAAGTAATGGCTGTGCCGGGCAATATCTTTGAAAAAAATTCTGCCGGCACTAATGATCTTATAAAATTAGGCGCTAAGGTTGTTACTGGCGCGGCTGACGTTAAGGAGGCCTTGCAAATCAAGACAATAATACATGAAAGAATCGCGCTACGGCCCGACATGACCGCTGAAGAAAAAATCGTGCTTAACTTTTTATCACAAAATCCGCTTCATATTGATAACATTCAAGGAGAAGCTAAAATTAATAGCGCCGTATTGGGCAGTACCCTCACCCTCTTAGAGCTCAAGGGCGCGGTAAAAGATGTGGGGGGAAAATATTATATAAGACTTATTGAGCCCTAAACCATAAACAATAAACCGCCAAATTTGACAGAGCGATATACTTTCCGCTACTGTTCTCAGAATAGCCCCATTAGAAGACCACACTCCTTATTCATTATTCATGATTCTTTATCCATCAATGAAACTCGTCATAGTTGAAAGTCCAACTAAAGCAAAAACGATTGAAAAATATTTAGGCAAGCCGTTCACGGTCGTGGCCTCATATGGTCATATTCGCGATTTGCCAAAGTCAAAAATGGGCATTGATATTGCCAATGATTTTACGCCGCAGTATGTTATTCCAACTAAGGCAAGAAAGACCATTACCGCGTTAAAAAAATTGGCAATGAAGGCGTCAGAGATTATTCTGGCAACTGATGAAGACCGAGAGGGTGAGGCCATTGCCTGGCACCTGACGCAAGCTCTGGGGCTTGCGGACGCAAAACGCAAAACGCAAAACGCAAAACTGCCCATAGTTGTAAGAATTGCTTTTCATGAAATTACTGAAGAAGCGATAGAGGAGGCGCTAAAGACCCCCCGCGAATTAGACGAACGACTAATTGACGCCCAGCAGGCGCGACGCATTCTTGACCGATTGGTCGGTTATGAACTTTCGCCATTTTTATGGCGCAAGATATACCGCGGCCTTTCAGCCGGACGCGTGCAATCAGTAGCCGTACGCCTCATTGTTGAGAGGGAACGTGAAATTCAAGCTTTCAAAACAGAAGAGTATTGGACAATTGAAGGAAACTTTTTAACGCCAGACAAAGCCATTATTGAAGCCAAGCTCTACGCGCAAAACGGCAAAACGCTTGATAA
>MGEK01000022.1 GCA_001791325.1 Candidatus Uhrbacteria bacterium RIFCSPLOWO2_01_FULL_47_25
CCCTCACTGGTCGCTGAAGTTAAAATCGCCAATCCAATTTTTATCCATTCATAATCAGGAGTGCAATATATGGTGGCCTAATACATGCCCTTGCTATAAATTTATTCTTATGCTAGCATTGGACTAGGTAAATTATTCGTTAATATTTCTCGAAATTGAGAATATAAATCGGTTTGCTGGTAAATTCCTTAACTTTTCAATGAACAAGCCAAGAGACAATTCCTAAATTCAAGCAGTTCCGTTTTACCAAGGGATATTTCCGGCTATACTAGAGTTTCGTGTTTTCGTTTCGGGATTCTATAAGGAATCTCATATGACAATATATTTTGCCGTCATCGGGCTCGTCATCGGGCTTGGTTTAGGCTACTTGATTCGGCGGATGATCGCCGTGCGCACTATCAATTCCGCTGAGGAGCGGGCGCACCGCATTATCCAAGACGCCAAAACAAAAGAAAAAGAACTGCTATTGAATGCGCAGCAAAAGTCCATTATTTTAATTGAAGAAGTCAAGCGCGAAGAGGTTAGTCGACGTCAGGAGCTAAAAGAAGAACAGCAGCGACTAGAAAAGCGCGAAACGTTGTTTGAGAAAAAATTGCTGGAGCTTGAAGATAAACAGCAGTCGTTAAATAGTAGGCTTGCCGAAACGGAACAGGCTAAACAGAAATTTATAGAGTTGCAAAGCGAAGCTCTGGCTCGTATAGAAAAGATATCCGGGCTTTCTCGCGATGAGGCCAGGCGAGAACTGCTAACGGCGGTGGAAGAGGATGCCAAAGATGATATTTTATCGCGTCTCAAAAAAGTGCAAGACGAAGGGGCAATTGAGGTAGAGGAAAAGGCTAAGCGCGTTTTGGCCTCTGTTATTCAGCGCTGTGCGACTTCGCATGCCGCTGATGTTATGAGCACTACCGTTGATTTGCCATCTGACGAAATGAAGGGGCGAATTATCGGCAAAGAAGGCAGAAACATCAAATCATTGGAACAGCTTACTGGCGTGGAGATTATTGTTGACGATACGCCGCAAGCCATTACTATTTCTGGTTTCAGTCCAGTACGCCGTCATCTTGCTAAACGCGCTTTGGAAAAGCTAATGGTTGATGGTCGGATTCAGCCGACAAGAATTGAAGAAGCGGTTGATGAAGCCAAGCGCGAGATGGCTTTGGAAATGAAAAAAAACGGCGAAGAAGCGATGTATCAGTTGGGTGTAACAGGCGTGGACCCAAAGCTTGTTCAGATTTTGGGTCGCCTAAAATTTCGTACCAGTTTTGGGCAAAACGTGCTGCAACATTCTATAGAGGTCGGAACTCTGTCCGGTTTATTAGCAGAGGAACTGGGGGCTGACGTGGTGATTTGCAAAAAGGGAGGACTATTTCACGATATAGGCAAAGCCGTTGATCATGAAATACAAGGATCGCATCCGGAGTTGGGTTATCAAATGATGAAAAAGTATGGTTTGCCCGAAGAGGTTGCCTACATGTCTATTGCCCACCACGAAGATCATCCCAAAACCTTGGAAGGCGTGATTGTCCATACCGCGGACGCTATCTCCGCCTCTCGTCCGGGTGCTCGTCGAGACTCGCTTGAACGCTATATTCAGCGTCTAGAAGAATTGGAAAAAGTGGCGACTTCGTTACCCGGCATTACCAAGGCCTATGCCATTCAGGCGGGTCGTGAAGTGCGCGTTTTTGTTACGCCAACCGAGGTGGATGACTTGGGCGCGGTAAAACTGGCGCAGGCGGTAGCCAGAAAAATAGAAGCCGAACTTCAATATCCGGGTGAAATTAAAGTAAATGTTATAAGAGAGACGAGGGTGGTGGAGTATGCGAGATAACAGCCATAAAGCCATAAGCCATAGAGCCTTAAGGCTTTACGGCTTACAGCTAGCGTAGCGATTATGGCTTCAATCAAGGTTCTCATGTTCGGCGATATTGTTGGCCGTGTAGGCCGACGGGCCGTGGTGGCAGTCATGCCGGAATTGAAGAAAAAATATAAGCCTGATTTAACCATCGCCAATGTTGAGAATTTGGCCCATGGTGTGGGCGTGACGCCATCAACTCTTGATGAAGTGCGGCAAGCTGGTGTTGATTTTTTTACATCCGGCAACCATATTTGGGATAAGCCGGAAGTTGTAATGATGTTTGAGGACAAAAATTTACCGCTGTTGCGTCCGGCTAATTATCCGCTGGGTGTACCGGGTCGCGGCGTTGCTTTGGTATCTATATCCGGTAATAGACAGATTTTAATTACCAATCTTATGGGGCGGGTGTTTATGCCCCAGCAGTTTGATTGTCCTTTTAGGAAGATTGATTCTATTCTTGAAGAATACAAAGAAATACCGCGAGCCGCCACCATTATAGATTTTCACGCTGAAGCCACCTCCGAGAAGGTAGCTTTTGGATTATATGTGGACGGTCGCGCAAGCGCTGTCTTGGGCACGCACACTCATGTACCCACCGCGGACGCGGAGGTTTTGCCAGGGGGCACGGCTTATGTGAGCGACATTGGCATGGTTGGCGCCAAGGGTACGGTTATCGGTGTTGACAAGAAAAACATCCTTAAAAAATTTTTAACTCAAATGCCGGCGGCGCATGAAATGCCGGAAGGCGGCGTTTGCGCAGTGAACGCGGTTTGTGTTACGATAGACGAGACAAATCAGCGAGCCGTTAGCATAGAGAGAATATACAGAGAGGTGGAAATTATTTAGCTTTTAGGCGTTAGCTTTTTAGCTGATTACGTTAATTACGTTTGTTGTTAACAACGATTATCGTTCAAAATTAATAAGCTAAGAAACTAATCAGCTAATAAGCTGTGTGAGAGGGGGAAAAATACTATGAATAAAGCAAAATTAATTGACGTGATTGCCGCTAAAGCGGAAGTTCCGAAAAGGCAGGCAGAAATAATGCTGGAGACTGTGTTGGAGACAATTACTTCAACTATTAAATCAGGTGGCGAAGTAACACTCACCGGTTTTGGCGCTTTTTCCGCGCGCAAACGAGCGGCCAGAATGGGCGTTAATCCGCAGAGGCCAAAAGAAAAAATTCAGATTCCCGAGGTGACGGTGCCAAAATTCAAAGCAGGCAAGGCTCTGAAGGATGCGTTGAAATCGTAGAATATGGAATAGAGAATATTCCAGCCCAAGGATGGTCCGCCTCAGGCGGAGAATATAGGGAAATTTCAAGAATTTCGAACAAGCCCCGCTTAGCGGGGCTTTTGCTTATCTTCTCTCACGGGGCACGTAGAAGGAGAGAGATTTTCCATGGGCAAACGTCGCTCGGAAGAGTTACGTCTGCTTAGGACTACGTACCCCATGAGAAAAGACGATTTTGTAGAATGACCCCGCCACTGCGCGCGATAAAATTATATCACTCGCATTGGTAGGAGGCAAAGGGTTTGGCGATAAAGTTGGAATCGCACTTTTCACCCTTTGCCTTGAGGGAGGGGTTACGGGAGTAGAGACTTGCCGCAGATGCCGCCGTACTTGGCGGCATTGCGTTCACATTCTTCGTTCATTGCCGCCGCCTCGGCTGCGGCGCGGCGCGCCTCCACCTTCCGGGCAATGCTCTGCCCGGTCGGCTTCGTGGGGGAGTTGATCGCGACACAGATGGTCAACCCCACCAAGATGGCGGCAAAACCGTAGAGCACGACGAGACCAAAGAATCTCCTCTGTTTTTTTGTCATCATCCTACTCCCTCCTTTCACGCCAGCCCTTCGGGCGTGATGTTCAGGTTGACGAGCGCGAAGAAGAGCTCGTCAAGCGATTCATACAATACCTTCGGATTGAGTGGAGACAAGTCTTCGGCGAGAATGCTGAACCCCGTATCGTCATCCCCATACACAGGGAACACCTCTCGCCCTATCTGCAGGAGCGCAGTATTGACCGCGAGCTGTTTCATGATTCACCTCCTGTCCGCTTCGGGCGGACTGTGTTTGTTGTTTGATCAAATTGTCTCACCCTAAGCGACGCTAATAGCTTACGGCCTATGGCTTAAGGCTTATGGCCCAAAGCAGTCATTGCCTAGAGCGAGACAACTTGGTCTTTGTCAACGATCAATTCCCTCCCCTGAACCCACTACGCTTATTTTACTTCAGTCGCGTTCAGTACAACAAGTACCTAGTTCCATTTCGGAATAATGAGTTCGGGGGAGGGGCCAGTTTTGTCACAGACTGGCCATGATTAATTGCTCAATCAACTGGAGAGCTCTGCCGCTCTTGGCCTCACAACTTGTCGCCGTCGGTATGTGACTCCGACCCCACATTGTCCGGTTGTGGGCACCTACGCAATACATGCGTTTAGTTACTTACGGTGGATGCATTTTCCCCTCCTTTCGCATCCTCCTCTGAACCCGTTAGCACAATAGCACTACCGAGTTCGGAGAAGGAGGCGAGACCGTGAGTTGCATCGGTCTCGTCCCTAGGTCCAGATCATTAGCGTTGGGCTCGTTGGCCCTCGTCAGTCCCGCGGTGCGGGACTGATCCGGTCCGCTTACGTACCGGTCTTCCACCTTGGGCGGAGAAGTTTTAACGTCGGTAATCTTGGTTAATCCGACGATTTGTCTTTGATAACGGGTCAGGCTCCCGGAGCAAACTGCTCAACCACCACTTTTGTATTGCAGGCAGGTGACGCCTTTTTACTACTCGGCGGTTTCGAGCCCGAGTTCACGGCGGTAGTATGCGCCGCACTCGGATGACAGTGTGGGGTCCTGCCACCCCTCGGGCCGTGGGAGCTCCACAACTTCCATGGGGGTCCCTTGAGGGATTCCCGGAAAGTCTGGGAGGACATGTGGAAAGGTCGTAAAGACCACGACCTTTCGGACCTCGGAGAAATCGGGGTCCCATCCAACTGAGTGCTGATTGCACTTGAGCCTGGGCCCCTCATAAATGAGGACGGGCTCATCCGGCTCTGCTCCGTGCAGGCGGCAATGGGTGCCCCTAACGACACCCCAGAAGGTGCCATTGCCCGCCATGAATACACTGTCCCAGGACGGGTAATACCGCTGCCAGATGGGATCCAAGCTGATAGCGATCTCGTCGAGGACACTTTTCATGGCGGTCTTCGCCGCCGCGATCGCTTCCTCCCCTCCGTTCCGCAGGGCATACTCTCCCTGCGGGAAGTCCAACCGGACAATCGAATGCTGTCCAGATGGAGGGAAGTGTTCTATTAGGGTCACGTCAACTGTGACCCCTACTCTCTCATCCCTGCGGCCACCAAGGCGGCCGCCGTAAAACAGAACTATCATATCTCCTCCTCTCCGCGCTATCGGGCGCGGAACCGTCTAAGGGTTGACGTTCAAGACGGGCGTGAGCCCAACGATCCTCCTTTGACGGGCATGAGCCAGGAGGGCTTCTCGAGAAGAAGACACTATTACCTTCTCCCGGTGAAATCTATGAACAATTTTAGTTCATAAACTTTATAGGGAGAAGGTTATACTTACCAGCTAACTATCTAATTACTAATTATTCACCCACGCACCAGTCCCGCCGAGCGGGACGGTATGGGGTTTCGTCCACTATGTTATCGTGGTCTCAATTTTTCAACGAACCATCTATGCTCTGTCAAGACGCTCCCTGATCTGGGGATTAGAACTCAAGTATGGTCCGTGGACCGCTTGAGTTAATAGGTCTTGAGGATGGCATTATCCAGTGTAAACCACCGCAGAGCGGGGTAAACCAGATTAAACTATCCTTGTGACCAATCCCGCCTCTGCTTAAAAGCTCCAGCAGGACCTAACCCTCCATGTCGGGAGGCGCCTTTAAACAAAAAGACGCAACTCGGAGAGAGTCACGCCTTTTTGCGTTGCATCCCCAATGCGCATCGTGCTTACAGCTTAAAGCTAAATGGCTTGGGATGGACTCTCTCCTTAAAAGAGTTTATAGTTTATATATATTTGAAGACGAATTGTTTGAAAGAACATGTTCCATTTTGGGGAACAGAGTAGCATAGCATACCTAATAAATATGTCAAGGGGTTCGGCATTAAAAATTCAGATTTTTTAGTTATTTTAGCTAAGATTAGCCAAATTTTAACAACTTAATTTATCCTCTAAAATCCAGAATTTATGGTTGAACAAAAAGTTTCAGTAGTTAATTCTAGTGGAGAAAAATTGATTGGGCTTGAAACGAAACCATCGGTTGAACAGCCGCAGTATCCGGCGGTGATCATGGTGCACGGATTTTATGGGAACAAAGACGAGTGCGGCATATTTACGACCATAGTTTCTGCTCTGGCGGAACAAGGTATTGTTGGATATCGTTTTGATCTATCCGGTTGTGGGGAGAGTGAAGGTAGTTATGCCGAAACGACTCTTACCAAACTTGCCGAGGATGTGGAGTCCATTCTTGAATTCGTTGAGTCACAACCAAGCGTGGATCGGGTGCGCATTGGGCTTATCGGTTTTTCGCTTGGGACAACGGCGATTCTGGCGCTTCGTCCAAGAAACATCCGGTGCCTCGTGATGATTGGATCAGTCGCTCATCCTTATGAGATTCTACAGGTACTTTTTGACGAAGGGTTTCATCCTCAAGGAGTATCTTCCAGATTAACTTCGTCTGGAAAACGGGTAGAAGTGGGGCCGCAATTTTGGCAAGATTTTCAGCGCTATAATTTAATATGGCAAATGCGCTCCCTTCGCGTGCCAACGCTTTTTATTCATGGCGAGAAAGACGAGATAGTGCCTCGCACCGAAGTAGATGCGCTCTTTAATGCCGCGGCCGAACCAAAGGAGTTGGTAATTGTGCCGGGGGATAAGCACGTGATTACTGACCTTGCCTCAATCACCAAGGCCATTGCTTGGCTGGAGCAATATTTAAAATAGATTTTTTAGTAGAAATTAACATTATTAAGAAATTACGAAAGCAAGTCTGGTGAGGTTTATATACAAAATGTGACGACCGTCACATTTTGTATAATGATATCCCCGCAGAGTTTTTAGACCCTGCGGGGCGTTGGTGCGACTGCGTTGCCAAGATCACGCCGCGCGCTTGTCACGAAGTATGTGATGCCATGCGTCGCGGTACTGGG
This sequence comes from Candidatus Uhrbacteria bacterium RIFCSPLOWO2_01_FULL_47_25, assembly GCA_001791325.1. Lineage (GTDB taxonomy): Bacteria > Patescibacteriota > Patescibacteriia > GWA2-46-9 > GWA2-46-9 > GWA2-46-9. The sequence continues at coordinate 7,016 of MGEK01000022.1, forward strand.
TGTAGCGCCCGGCGTAGCCGCGGCGATTTTTGAGAACGATCAATGTTTTCCCGGTGATATTTTGTACCGGGATGACGAGCGGTTTTTGACCAGCCGCTTTCAGTTGCACACAGACGATAACGTCCGCGTACCATTGGTCTCGCCTGAACCTTCCGTGGCGGTGAAAATTGAAGCACCATGCAATGTGCTGGTACTGGTATGAGTGACCGTCCACACTAACGCGTTTGTGTTGCAGTGTCGGCCTTGCCGCCTTGACGGCGACTCGAATGCTGCCATTGACCAAAAGATCATAGCCGACTTGTGTTGGGTTTTGCCGCTGGACACTGGCACCGATGCGGCGCAACTGTTGGGTGACTCGTTTCACTGTTGCTCTATGCAAGTTCATTTTGTTCATCAACATTTCTGTCCTCCTCTTTGTGCTTGTGCTTAATTGACTGTGCATCGGGCGTTAGCGTTTTATACCGCATCTCCTTCACCATTTAGGGCGCGTAAGTGAACCCCGTTACTCCTAGCCCTTGATGATGATGTACTCCACGATCTGGACGGGGTTCCATGGAGCGCCTGCCTGCCGGCAAAGCAGGGAACCCCACACCGTCCAGCCCCGCCAGAGCGGGGGACTGGTGCGGTGGTAAACGGGGAGAAATACCTCATATTTTAAAAAGACCAACCACTAGACTTTCCTTAATGATTACTCTACCTCTCGCAATTCGCGTGGTCAAGACCATTCTAAATTTTGACAGCCGCGCATAACGACGTTATTATGAGCCCATATTTAGAATAAACACAAAGAAGGCGCTAGCGGGGCGGCCATGGTGTAATGGTAGCACTAGAGGTTGTGGTCCTCTCGGCGAGGGTTCAATTCCCTCTGGTCGCCCCAGTGGCGCTTTCTTTAATTTGAGCACGAAGTCAGTGGTTTAGAAATTATGTGTTATAATTTGTAGCAAGTTTCGAATATCATGGCCCTCGACCGCAATCCTAACATCATAAATTGGCATGCCGTTCCTCTGGAAACGGTTATTTCTAATTTAAAAACAGATACGGCATCAGGTCTAACAAAGGCCGAAGCGTCTAACCGTATCGTTGCTTATGGTCGAAATGAGCTGCCGCGCGGTCACACAGTTACCTGGTGGGAAATGTTGTTTCGGCAATTCAAGAGCCCGCTTGTTTACATTTTGGTGATCGCGTCAGTGTTTACTATTTGGCTTAAAGAGTGGGTGGATACCACGGTAATTATCCTGTCGGTTATCGTCAATACGTTAATAGGTTTTTATCAAGAATACCACGCTAATCATTTACTGGAAAAATTAAAAGCCATTATACGCGTGGAGGCATTTGTAATTCGCGCGGGTGGATTACATCATCTGGAAGCAGAAGAGCTTGTACCGGGAGACATTATTGAACTCAAGACTGGAGCTAAGGTGCCGGCTGATTCGCGTCTTATAGAGGTTCATCATTTGGAAGCGGGAGAAGCCGTGTTGACCGGTGAGTCCACGCCAGTCAAAAAAAACCTGACCGTAGTTGCGTCGGAAGCTCAAATTGGCGATCGTCATAATATGGTTTGGATGGGAACGACGATTGAGCAGGGAGCCGGGCGCGCGGTAGTGGTGGCTACGGGGGCTAAAACGGAAATTGGCAAATTAGCGGCCTTAACCATGGAGGCAGAAGAAGAAACAACGCCGCTTCAGGAGCGTTTAAAAAAGCTCGCCAATGTTATTAGCTTGGTGGTCGGCATTTCTGCTTTAGTAATTTTTTTGATTGGTTTGTTTGAGGGCTTGGGATGGATTGACGTATTCACTACGGCTGTAGCGGTGGCTGTCTCTGCCATCCCCGAGGGGTTGGTGGCGGCACTGTCAGTAGTGCTGGCCGTCTCTACTCAACGCATACTTAAACGGCAGGGTCTGGTGCGGCGCCCGATCGCCGCTGAAACCTTAGGGTCAGTTACCGTTATTTGCGCTGACAAAACAGGCACGCTAACAGAAGGGGTGATGAAAGTTGAAAAATTCATGCCGGACGGTCCGTCTGAAAGACCTTTGCTGTGTCTGGCGCTGGCCAACGAAGCCGTGCGGGAGGACATAAATGGCGAGTATCGTATTCACGGCGAAGCCACTGATCGGGCGAAGTTAGAATACGCCCTGAATAACGGCTTGGATTTAACAGCCGTCAATCATTCTTATCCCAAACGTGCTTTTTTACCCTTTGACTCCAGTGTTAAATACATTGCCGCTTTTCACGGAGACACCGATGCTGTTGAAAGTATCCACTGTTTCGTGAGCGGCGCGCCAGAGATATTATTGGCAAAATCTAACCGACACGGTGATGGTCGTCCGATGTTAGAAAATGATCGCCAGAAGATAATCATGGACATTGAAGCATTGGCCGGCGAAGGATATAGATTAATCGGTTTGGCCGATCGGATAATCAAGGAGGGTGTTGATCCTGATGATGACGAGGCTCTTCATAGATTTATGACCGACTTAACCTTTCGCGGTTTGGTAGCCGTGCGCGATCCAATCCGCGCCGATGTTAAGGAAACATTACGCCTGACCAGACGAGCGGGGGTACGCGTTATTATGGTTACCGGTGACCATCGGTTAACCGCCATGGCTATTGGCAGTGAATTAGGTTTTCGGTCAGGGGAGAACAATGTTGTTGATGGTATTGAACTTGATAGTTACTCTGACGAAGATTTGGCAAAAGCTATTCATCACATTGACATCTGTGTCCGTGTTAATCCCGAGCATAAGTTGCGCATCGTCAGGGCGCTTTTAAAAAATGGCGAAGCCGTGGCCATGACCGGCGATGGCGTTAATGATGCACCGGCTCTGAAAGCGGCCGATATCGGCGTGGCTGTTGGTTCGGCTACCGATGTTACCAAGGAAGCGGCCGATTTGGTATTACTCAATGACGGGCTCTCCACCATTGTCGGAGCGATTAGAGAGGGTCGTGTAGCCTTTGATAATATCAAAAAAGTAACTATTTTACTTCTGTCGGGTTCATTTACCGCCTTTCTTCTCGTTATGGCATCTTTGGTTTTGGGTTTGCCCTTGCCGTTATCGGCCGTTCAGATTCTTTGGGGTAATTTGGTTGAGAACGGTCTTCCCAATTTTGCCCTCGCTTTTGAGCCAGCAGAGCCAGATGTTATGGATCGCCGGCCTATTAGCCGATCGGCCCCGGTGCTTGACTCTGCCGGCAAGATGATTGTTTTTGGTATTGCTCTCCTGCGCGACTTTTTGTTCATCGGCGTGTTTTACTGGTATTACGTTCATTGGGGGGGCGATTTAGCTTACGTGCGTACGATTATCTTCGCTCTTTTGTCCACAGATTCGCTGTTTTATATTTTTTCCATTAAATCATTCCATCAGCCGCTTTGGCAGGAGAATTTTTTTGATAATTGGTATCTTTTGTTTTCCATTGGTTTAGGTTTTGCGATGATGATACCAGCCGTTTATTTGCCGGTAATGAATCGCTTTCTCGGCACAATTCCCTTGTCCGCTCGAGATGCGGCGGTGGTTATTGGTATCGCTCTGCTTGATGTTTGCTTGATTGAGGTCGTTAAGCTTTATTATAACCGTCGCGTTGACACAAAGAACGCTATCGCGGTATCGTAATAGCAGCTTTAAATAATTTTAATATATTATCTTATGGAAGAAGAAAAAATATTAGAGTGCGTGAAATGCCACAAAAAGAAAAAGGAATCAGAGGGCATTCACGTTTGGGGTGGCGTTGCATATTGTTGCAAGGAATGTTGCGGCGATCCCGAGAAGGGGGAGCACAAACAGCAAGCCGCCAACACTTGTGAATTCTGTTGATACGAAAATTTTTACGAAATTACGAAATGATACGAAAGGTACGAAAAATAATCTATTCTTTGGCCAAACGCTATTTCGTACATTCGTATTGATCCCGCACCTTCCAGAATACCATCCGGTCTTGCCGCGGGGATGAACCTAGCGCCTTTGTAAAGGTGCGGGGGGACATGGATATCATCAATCCTTCCCGCGGAGTTCAATACTCCACGGTGAAGGTGCGGGATTGATTTCGTACTTTCGTATGCTTAGGCCTTATGGCTTACGGCTTTACGGTCTTTTACAGTCCGCCGATAAATTCCTCAAAGGTAATTTCGTGCGGCGGGATCAGTTCTTTGGAAGTCGGTAGAGTAAAAATCATTTTTGTACCTTTATTTTCTTCAGATTCAACTCTAATGTCGCCCCCATGATTTTTAATGATGTTTCTAACAATAAACAAACCCAATCCCGACCCCTCGGTTTGTAGCCTTACCACATTGTCTCCTCGGAAGAATTTTGTGAAAACTCTATGTATTTGATGTTTGGGTATGCCGACGCCGTTGTCCGCCACGGTAATTTCAACAAACTGCGGCAACATGGTGATGAATACTCTTACTACTCCGCCGCGATAAGAGTATTTAATAGAATTATCAAGAAGATTTTGCAGCACCAAGTCCATTTTAGAAGTGTCAATGTTAAGTTTTGGCAGAGAAGTTTGGGGTGGTTCAAATACTACTTCAATATTTTGTGATCGGGCCTGCTGCGCATATCGTTTAATAAACTCGGAGATATAATCAATAAAATCAACAGGGGTAAAGCGATAACCAAAGCGCCCCTCCTCAATGCGCGCCACGTTCAAGAGATCGCCGACCAAAGCGATCATACGTTCATTAACTTGATATCCGCGCTCCAAGAACTCACGTTGTTCTTTGCTAATTGCGCCGAGATCGCCATCAGTCATCATTTTGATAGTCCACTTGACCGCGGAGAGAGGAGTGCGAAGCTGGTGGGCGGCAATAGAAATAAATTCAGATTTCATTTGGCTCATAACCCGTTCACGCGTTTGCTGCTCACGTAGTTTTCTGATCATGGTGTTAAAAGCTTCAGTTAATTCACCAATTTCATCAGCTGCCGCAACTTTTAACTGATACTGCAATTTACTTTCGCTAACTAAGCGCGTCAATTGCAAGAGACGTTTTAAGGGGCGTACTAACGAGGCGGAAATTAGGCTGCCGGCAAATACAACCATGATAACAACTAACAAGAGTATTAGCGTATTTTGAGCAAGCAGTACTTGCTCAATATGTTGGACGCTAGATTCTGGCAAAAATTCGCGAATAGAACTCTGATAGATGGCGGCTGTCAAGATGGCCGATAAGGTAATTGGAGTGACAGACAAAAGGAAAAAAGTTGTAATCAGCCTGATGAAGATGGAATGGTAGTGCTCTGATATAGGTTGGTCAAAAACAGGCGCTATTGAAGCATCCACTGTTTGAAAAGGATTGGTCAGTGCTTCTTGTTTGTTGTCATTCATCTTTGGCGCTTTTTCAGGTTGTATTTTTTTAATGTCAGGCATACCCCGTTAGAAGTCCCGCCCATTCGGCGGGCAGGCAATAATAGCTTTTAATTAGTTGGTAGATTGTCTTATGACCATAAAGATTGATAATTGTGCTGAATCAGACTTCTAACGGGGCATATTAGGTCGCGGCTGGACGCAGTTGTTCATCCGCGAAATAAGTCCGTTGCGCTTCTTCATCTTGCATAATCACCAAGTAGGCGAACAAAAATGATCCACTATAGAGCAGACGAAAAGCGATTAGGGGCCAGCCGGTGATTATTTTTGATTCATCAATACTACCGAGAATAACATAAACGAGGATAGAAAGAGAATATAGCGATTCGTATAAGAATGACTGATTTTGATCCTGTCGCCAATACCTCCAGCCAGATATAATGTTGTAGAGCAGTAGGAAGATAAGAACGCTGATTTGGACACTGAAGATGGCAAATGAGGTGCTGTTGATGGTGGAATCGGTGGAAAAATCAGTTACATCTCTAACGGGTAATCCGTTTGGACTGAGCACGAACCAAAGAGATATTAAGCCAAGAATAAATGAAATAACGGCTAAAATATTAGCCAATCGTTTGCTTTTAAACACACGTAAAATAACATAGTAAAAAAGAGACGGGCCACCAAAAAAAACCGCCGCTTGCACATTTATATCAAGATACCCAATTAGTTGACCGGTATAACCAAAGCCTGTAAGTATATAGCGGATTGAGCTAAATGCCCAAATTAGGCTGGTAAACAACCAAAACCAAGTGAAAGCTTTCATGGCGAGGTCTAGGTGCGCCCATCGCCCATGTAAAAAAATCACCAAAGCCAAGGCGATGGCTGACACAAACCCACACGCCAGAGCGTTGAAGATAATGCCAATGCTAATAACGCTAAGAGTCATTCATTTATCGCTTTAACCGGTAATCTGTAGCTAATAACATTAAGAGTATTTTACCATATTATTTAACAGTGTAGTGAGGGGGCAAGTAGAGGCGATTGATGCGGATGGGAACCAAGTCTCGACGCTCGGCATTAATTATTTTATACTAGACGTATAAATCCCGTTAGAAATTACCGCGGGGTATTTAAATCCCCATGGGAATTATCTCAAACAGCAACCCGCGCCGTAAGCGGCGGGGTATTATTTCTAACGGGATAAACCCCCACGAGCCAGGGGTTAATTATCTATCATCTACCTTTTTATGTATTTAGAAAAACTTGAACTTCAAGGGTTCAAATCATTTGTCCAAAAAATAACATTAGAGTTTCCTCACCCCCGTGGCTCGGGGCGGCGTGGCATCACGGCTATTGTTGGTCCAAACGGATCCGGCAAGTCCAATTTGGCCGATGCCGTGCGTTGGGTGATGGGAGAACAGAGCTTAAAGACGCTTCGGAGCAAAAAATCTGAAGATGTAATTTTTTCCGGCACAGATAAACGGGCTCGGGTAGGCCTGGCCGAGGTTTCCCTGCATCTTAACAATGAAGATCGGCGCGCGCCAGTTGACTATTCTGAAGTTGTCATTAAGCGGCGTCTTTATCGGAGCGGAGAATCGGAGTATCTCTTAAATGGTAATCGTGTTCGCTTGCAAGACATAAACATGCTTCTAGCAGAGGCCAGTTTTGGGCAAAAAACATACAGCATTATTGGTCAAGGGATGGTGGACATCATTTTGTCTATGGGGCCGCTTGAGCGAAAAGAATTTTTTGATGAGGCAGCCGGGACGCGCCATCTTCAGCTTAAAAAAGAGGACGCCTTAAGAAAACTTGAACAAACTGCGGAGAATTTGCGTCAAGGCGAAGCGCTTATTCAGGAAATTGCCCCGCGCCTGCGCTCGCTCACGCGTCAAGTGCGTCGTTTAGAAAGACGCGATCAAGTGGCAAGCGAACTCAAGATAATGCAAGAGCGTTATTATGGCGGTTATTTTTACGAACTAATAGCCGAGTTTCGGCTTAAGGAGAAAGCGCTTAATGATGTTAGTGTTCGGCGTGTTAAAGCTGACGAGGAGTTGAAAAAAATGGAGGCACAATTCGCGGTCATGGAAAAAACGGCGCCATCTGGCGAGCGCTTTGAGATCTTGGCTAAAAAACACCAAGGGAGTTGGGAAGCCAAAGAAGCGAGACGTGAGCGACTGCTTAATTTGAGAAATGAGCTGGCCAGGCAGACGGTGCCGAAGCAACAAGGGCAGTCGCTTATGCCCGCTCAATTATTGTCCGATCTTGCGGCGCTTGAAGCATCCCTCGGGTCGTTAGAGGATTTGCTTAAAGATAACGCGGCTATCAACGCGGCGAATCTTAAAAATATATTGCGATCTTTGCAAGAGCATTTAGGCAATCTCAAGCACTTAGTGGCAGGAGAAAACGTCGGTATTGATAGCGAGCGGCTCGCTCAAGAAATAGAAAAACTGCATCATGAGGAACAAACGCTGGACAAAGAACTAAAATCTCTGCAACAAGAGATGCAGAAATTTCAGGAGACCGAAGATGAAAAAAATCGGACGTTTTTTGCATTAGAACGCGCCTTGCAGAGCAAAAGGCAGGAAGCCACCGCGCTTTTGAATGAGGAAAATGAGTACCGAGTAGTGATGGCGCGCCTCAATGCGACTAGGGAGTCGCTGGAGGCGTCAATGCGCGAAGAATTGGGCGAAAGTTTTGTCTTGCCCGAGCAAAAAACAGCGCTCGCGATGAGCACTGGTGAGAAAGAAAGTTTAAAGAGAGAAATTGATCAGCTGAAGGTGCGTCTTGCTGAAATCGGTAGCATTGATCCAGAGACTATTCGTGAATATGAAGAAACCCAGAGCAGGTTTGATTTTTTAAGTATACAATCCAAGGACTTGAAACAAGGGATTAAAGATTTGCATAAAATTATTGAAGACCTAGAAAGCACAGTGGCCCGTCAGTTTAATGACTCATTCCAAAAAATTGCACATGACTTTGAACATTTCTTTAAGGTTCTCTTTAAGGGCGGTCATGCCAAGCTGGCTAAGGTTAGTTATGAAGTGGAAAATATGAGCGAAGAAACAGAGGACGAAGAGGGCGCCGAAGAGCGGGGGAAAAAAGAAACTGGTAGCGAAGAGCATAAAGAAACGGAGCGAGTGGGTATTGAAATTCAAGCCACTCCGCCGGGCAAGCGCTTAAAGGGAATAAATATGCTCTCTGGCGGCGAGAGGGCTTTGACCTCGCTCGCTCTCATCTGCGCTATTATTTCAAATAATCCGGCGCCATTCGTAGTTTTGGATGAAGTGGACGCGGCGCTGGATGAAGCTAACTCGGCGCGACTCGCCGAAATTATTGACCAGCTATCTCATCGTTCCCAGTTTATTGTCATAACTCATAACCGCGCCATCATGCATGAGGCCAATATGCTTTACGGCGTCACTATGGGCGACGACGGCACTTCCAAAGTTCTATCGCTGAAAATGGAGGAGATTGAGAAGAAGGAGTAATATATTTTTTTGCCGCTCCGCGGCATGTGGGTTTTGCTACTTTCTTGGCAGCAAGAAAGTAGCACCAAGAACTGCCCGCTCGGCAAAACGTCGGGGGAGACTTCACTGCGGGTGATGGCGGCGGCTAACTCCTTATCCCGCCGTAACGTCGGGACTCGTCAAACAAGCCGCCGCTTATCATCACCCTTTGTTCATCTACCATCGACGTTTTGCCTAGGCGGGATTTTGTTCACAGCCCGGGTCCTAAGGCTCGGGCAATTAATTGGATTGAATTTATCCCATAGGCGCCACGTCGTGGGCGCACCGGCGAGCGAGGCAGACTAAGCGGCGATGTGTTTGACGACCCCCGCAATGCGAAGGAGGAGTTCATCGCCGCTCTGTCAAGCGAGCCGAGCGCCCCGACGCGGACGCCGAGGGCACCGTTCTTTCGGTTCCTTTCTTCGGGTGAGCAAGAAAGGAACAAAAATTCATGCCCCGCTTGGCGGGGCCAAAAAAATGTTTACCCTTGACTAATAATCACCCTTCCTCTACACTATGCCCATCGCCTAAATGGCGTCTTTTGTTTAGAAACCACATACTGAATACTATATACTTCCAACTATGCTAACCATCCGCCTCTCCCGCGTCGGGAAGAAAAAACAGCCAACGTATCGTTTGATTGTTTCAGAAAAAAGCAAAGATCCTTGGGGTGACAACCTTGAGATTCTTGGGCATTTTAACCCTCGTACCAATCCGCCAACGATTGTCATTAAAGCTGATCGCGTGAAGCATTGGATTTCCAAGGGCGCCACAACCTCCGACACCGTTAATAATTTATTGATTGATCAAGGGATAGTTACGGGTGAGAAGCGCCGTATCGTTAAAATAAGCAAGAATCGCGCGGCCGTTGCGAAAGAAGCAATCGCCAAGCAAGCAGAAGCAACCGCCAAAGCTACCGCGATTGCCGACAAGCAAGCTGCGGAAACATCAGTCGAACCCGTTGCGGAAATAGCACCATCTGAATTAGCGCCAGAAACAACATAGAGCCAAATCCGGGATGTAAAAGCTCGGTTTGTCGCTAAGTTTGTGGTTCTTCCGCCATAGGCGGATCAGCCTTGGGCTGAAACATCCTCCACGATGCCTTGAAAAAGCCCCTGACCCCTTTATGGGGTTGGGGATTTTTGTGTTTTTATTGTATACTATTACCATATGAAACCTTCTAGACTATTTGGAGTGATCGTAGCCATAATTTTCCTTGTTGTTGCACAGAATAGCAGCGCTACTTCTTTGAACGACCGTGTCCGTGGCCGCATTCTTTTACAAGTAGAATCAAGGGGCGAAGCTTGGTATGTCAACCCAACCGATAATAAACGCACCTATCTTAGGGACGGCACTGCGGCGTATGATTTGTTGCGTTCTTCAGGTTTGGGTATAAAAAACGCTGATCTCTCCAAAATCCCCGTAGGCATAGAAGATAGATTTAATGACACAGATACCGACAGCGATGGTCTGCCTGATAAACTCGAAGAAGGTCTTAAAACCGATCCCAATAGCAGAGACTCAGACAATGACGGTTTCCTCGACGGCGATGAGGTCAAAAACGACCTTAATCCTCTTGGTACCGGTCGTCTTGTTATAAACACGCAACTCCAGACTAGACTTAAGGGAAAGATTCTTCTACAAGTAGAATCAAAAGGCGAAGCTTGGTATATAAATCCTGCCAACGGCAAGCGTTACTATCTCAAGGACGGAAATGCCGCTTACCAAATCATGCGCTACCTTGGGTTGGGGATTACGAACAGCGATCTGGTCTCAATTAGCACAGCAGACAATTTACGAGTAACTGAAGCGAAGGCCTCTCTACTTTTGGAATGGGACAATGCTCCTATACAGAATTTTTCGCATTATAACATTTATCGAACAATTCAACCTTCTGACGGAAAAGAAATCTTGAAGGAAAATGTTATCGATAATAAATACCAAGATACGAACACTGAAAATGGCATTACATATTACTACTCTGTTAAAGTAGTTGATACCAGTGGGCAAGAATCAATACTTTCTTCTGAAGTAAGCGGTAGATGGGAGAAGCCTGCCTCGCCATCAGATGTTAAAGGGGTAATTAATGAAAAGGGCGTTCAGCTCACGTGGTCGCCTAATCTTGAAAGCGATGTCGCCGGGTATAATATTTATATGTCGACGCCAAAAATACAGATGGTGTATAAAATTAATAGTGACCTCGTTACTCAAACATTTTATAATGATTATACGAGTGATAAAAGCGATGCATATCATTATTATAAAATTAAGGCCGTGGATAAGGTTGGAAACGAAGGACTCTTTTCAAATGATCTGAGAGTAGATTTTAAACCCAGTCCTCCTTCCGGTTTCAAACTTACTCGAGATTATGAAAACCAGAAATTGATTATGGTGATCAGTTGGGCGCCAGTAAGCGATGATTCCTTTTCACACTATGAGCTGTATCGTTCTCCCGGGTCTTACCCCCAATTAACTGACGCGATAGACAGGAATTTACTTAGCAACGAATATAAAGATAAGAATTTCGAAGGGGAAGGGCTGTTCTATTTTGTACGAACAGTCGACAAGCTAGGCATCAAATCAGATTTCACAAGATTTGTAGTCTACCGGGATGGAAGTAGTTTTATGTCAGTCGTTGACCCCCTCTTTCTTGTAAAAAATAGCGGGGAGATACCATAGCGCATAGTCATTAGCCTTAGATCAGGTACATAAATATGTTCACCCTGCCGTCGCACGACGGTTCTAACGTCCTCCGCGATGCCCTAGGAGGATTATCAATATTGCCCGAGCCCTAGGCCGCACAACCGATCAATCTCCATAGACGCCGCGTCGATGGTGGCGGAGGAGCAAGCGCCGCTCGAGCGACGAACGGTACCCCGACCCGCCTGCTGGCAGGCAGGCGCGGACGCCGAGGGTGCCGTTTTCTGTGCTACTCTTTTGGGCGAGCAAAAGAGTGGTAAAAAATCTCACTACGGCGAAGCCGCAAAAAATTATTATCCTAAATTGCGGGGCAAAAATTATTAACCCGCGGAGCGGCGAAATGTACATACCCTTGACTTTCCCCCTCCCCTTTGCTATCCTTCCCGCATTCCCGCCCAAGGCGGGCCAGGACTGATAGCTAGGCAATAACAGCCGAAATTAAAGCGAGGTCGACAGTGCTGGGACATTGATAATACCTAATCAAGGTACGACTAAGAAGGAAAAACTGACATGGAAGTCATGCAAGATCAACAGTTCGTGGAGCAAGTCGTGAAAGCGCTCGTCAACCATCCGGAAGACGTTCGCACAGAGAGAACCGTTGATGAGATGGGGGTACTCATAACCCTTCACATCAATCAGGAAGATATGGGCTACGTCATCGGCCGCCGCGGCCAGACTGCCCGTGCTCTCCGCACCCTGCTTCGCATCGTCGGTGCCAAGAACAACGCTCGCGTAAACCTCAAGATTTACGAACCAGATGAGGTCAGGAGAGCTCGTCAGGAAAGAATGGAAAGCGAAGGTCGCAGTGATCGTGGCGACCGTGGCGGTCGAGGCCCTAGGCCCAATCGCGATGAGCTTGAAGACATTGACACAAGCGCGGTTGACGATCTAAAGATCTAAAATCAGCAATTAGTTATAAAGCACCCCGCACCTATTTTGCCGCCGATTTCAACGACGGCGCAAGGGCGAATAGCCCTGCCCTATTCGGGCACAGCGCCGCAGTTGTTTGCAAAGTAAATTAGTTGCTCTAACTATTTACTTGTTTTCGGGAGCAAAATAGGTGCGGGGTTGCTTTTTAGTGGAAAATTTGGTATAATTGAGATTGTCCGGTCAAAAACTGGGCAGAAAGGAGGGTCGGCCATGAAGCTCAAGCTCACTTGGTTGCCAAATTGGCGGGCCTACAGCGTCCGTCGCGAAGGCGATGAGGAGCCGATCGGAATGGTGCTCCTAAAGGGGCTACTACCGTTTAGAGCCAACGTGGCGGTTGAGTTCGTATGAGAACCAACATTGCGGCTAACGAGCTACCTCTTGGTAGATTTACACGTTAGCCGCCCCTCTGACCCCATCACGGGCAATAGTGGCGAGGTCAGGAGAGCGAGAACAAATTTTATAGAACGAGATGTGAAGGGCCTGTTTTAGGTCTTTTTGTTTTTGTGTGCAGAACCCCCCGCACCGCGGGGGTGAATGCGCGGACAAAAACAATCCCGCCCCGCCGCGGCGGGGCGGGGTAACCTTATTCAAAAAAAACGCCGCACGGATCTTCATCTTGAAGATGCGCGCGGCAACGTTCGTGGCCTCAGGATAAGCTCAAGCCGATGATGGTCGTTTTGGATTCCACTACTCGCGATTACGCCACTTATCGGAATTGAGATCCGCCTTGTACTTGTCAACCTCGCGCTGGCAGGATGTGCAGTTTTCGAAATGGCTAGTTACTTGATCAAGGGTTGTGGGCCTATGCCCCTGGCAGATCACATACTGCGCGAATTTAGCACTACTACCGAGTGGAGCTCCGGCAAGTATTGGTTTTGACATTGTATCCCCTCCTTTATTGTTTAACTTACTACTGGACGAGCATGATGTCAATGGTTATTATTAACTCTGTCATTTCTGTAAAATATCAATATTTGATTATAGCTAAAAAGCTAATAAGCTAATGCCTAAGAAGCTAACAATGCGCTTTCACATCCTCACCCTTTTTCCCAAAATTTTTGACTCTTATTTCAATGAGTCTATTTTGAAGCGCGCCCAGCAGAAAAAATTGATTACCATAAAAGCGCATAACATCAGAGATTATACGACCGATAAACATCATACCACTGACGATACTCCGTATGGCGGGGGAGCGGGCATGGTTATGAAAGCGGAGCCGATTTTGAGGGCTATGAGAGCTATTGAACGCAGAACACGGAACACAGAACGCAGAGCTGCTAAAATTATATTGTTGTCGGCCAAAGGTAAACAGTTTACGCAAAAGACGGCTTATGATTGGTCGCGCAAATATGATGAGCTAATTTTCATAAGCGGCCGTTATGAAGGAATTGACGAGAGGGTGAAAATTATTTTGTCCGCCCGAGGCGGATCCGCCTTTGGTGGAAAGGCGAATGAAATTTCCATTGGCCCCTATGTTACGACGGATGGAGATGTGGCCGCTATGGTCATTATCTCGGCCGTGGCCCGACTTCTGCCCGGCGTTATTCGCTTGGAATCACTGGCCGAAGAATCTCACTGGAATAGTTTGCTTCTTCGAGAAGCAAAAGCCAGAAGCTATAAGCCAGAAGCTATAAGCCACCCCGAATATCCGCATTTTACGCGGCCAGAGGTCATCACTTGGCAAGGTAAAAAATATCGCGTGCCAAAAGTTTTACTATCAGGTGATCACAAAAAAATTAGGGCTTGGCGCGAATTACAACGCAAACGCTTTCAGAATATTTTATCCCTTGACTAAGTAGCAGGTTTTGCTATGATAGTTGGTAATACACCCGTCAATAGTGGATTAACCACAAAAGGAGGAGGGTATGACTTGGGTGAAAGAATTTTTAAAATTGATTGGCATGGTGCTGTTTTTATGGTTTGGGCCACCATGGCTTGTTACTCCTAGAAATCTAGGGGATCAGGACGATGAGTCTGATAGTGGCTGTAAAGGCCACAATAAGCAGCGAATCAAGGGCGGAAAAAAAGTGGCAGAAACAGGAGAATTGAAGCCCAAAGATGAACCGTCAGCACGTATTTTGGCCGGAGTGGCACGGTTACGTCGATCCGCCAAGATTTAACCATCCAAGGGTCGAGTCTATAGCGGAGACGCTAAGCATCAATGTCGCTTAGTGTCTCCCGGACTCGATCTCGCCCATCACTTTGATTACTACTAGGTTATTCGTGCGGTATTTTTAGATCAGTGGATGTTTTATTGATGACGCGAGAGTGAAATTTTCGTACTATATGGACAAAAAAAGCATTAGTTATTTAGTAGTTGTTTTGGCGGTGGCAGTAATGTCTGGCGGCGCGATTTGGTCGTTGTCGCGCGATCAGTCAGCTTGGCACATTGTAGATACATCCCCTCCGCCGCGCAAACAAGTGTCTGCCGCAAATGACCGCACTTTTCAAAATGATATTTACAACTTTAGAGTAACTGTTCCGGCCGGATGGTATTTTCATGAGCGTCTTGACGGCATAGCTATTCTTACTAAAAAAGAAAGACAGCCCATTCCTAAAGATACTGAAACTTGGTCTATTGGCGAACAGATTATTATTACAGTTGCCGATATGGCGGCATCAGTTGGGAAAAATTCTAGTCCGGAAAAGTGGGTCGCCAAAAATATACCGTCTAAAGATGCTTATGACAAGCCGGTCAAAAAGAGCTGGGAAGAGATAAACGGCAATCGTCTGTTGAAGGTTGAGCAGACAGCGGCCGGGACATCAAATCATTTTTTGGCTTATTACGCTTTTAAAGAGAATAATGTTTATAGCTTTACTCTTTATCCTTATAATGTTGACGAGGAGTCACTGCGGGTCAATCTTAGCGATTTTGAAACAATGGTCGGGAGTTTGTCTTTCGTCGGTTTGACTGATAAAAAGTAACAAGTTTTTTTACCGTCTTATGGCGCTCCGTTTGGCGGGGTGTATTTGTATTGAAGAGAAATGTAAATGCCGGAGGAGGGACTTTCAAACCCGCGGCTCCTGCCCGCCCTGACTGCCGTCAGGCAGGCGGCAGGCGGGGATGCGCCTTGGGCGTAGAACCCTTATGCCTTACGGCACCCCACTTATCATTTTTTTCAGAAATTAATATCTTTGATGAATATTGGATAATTTTTTGCCAATCTAATTGCGTACTTTATTTTACTGTTTTTTGTCGTAATGTTTGGAGATTCGGTTTATAACCTAAATTGTTCATACCAAGAGCCAATCCAACGATGTATGCTTGTAGATTTTTAGTGGAAGCCATTTTGGTAATGCGTTTGTTTGACGAAATCCGAACCTTTTTTGAACGGAATTGATGGCGCGCTTCGCGCGCCAAACTGAACGCCCGGGCGGGCAAAAAGGAAGGGGGTTGGGGGGAAGGAATTTTTGCCCGCCCTCGCTTTCCGCCGCCGCCGAATTTCGTGCCAGTAAAGCTGGCGCGCTTCCTATAATCCTGATTGACTATCCTCAATAGGATTCTCTTTCATTTTCTGTAAGAGAACAAGTTTTATGGCTTCTGCGTCTTTCTTTTTTAAACCTGGAATATTGACTTTGTTGCCTGAAGAACCAACCGATTCTCCTTGTTGTTGGTAAGTTCCGCCCAGCCTAAAACTTTTACTTCCACCAAAAAATCCCTTACCGCCACCCTGCGATGCATTTTCAACAGAAAACGAAGCAAGGCCAAAAATTCTATCGAACCAATCTTGCTTTACTAAAACATTTTGAATTACTCCATAAGGCAGGTGGCGTTGTTTTTTGGAAAAAACTCCTTGCCTCACATCAAAGAACTTTTCCTCGGTAGAATAATGAAAATTTGCTCTGATTAAAGGATTGGCGATTAAATAAATCGGCAACGCAATTAATAAATATGGAAAGTAATATCCAAAAAGCAACGCAACAATTGATATAACTATAATAATAATTGGTGCCTTGAAAATCCAAAGTTTTGTAATTGGATAATTTTTCTCCGTTACTATTTCGCTTGTAGATTGAGGCGATGTCGCGATTGGAGAAGCGGGGGCAGAAAGAGAATTAAAAGCTTCTTGGACATCATTATTCTGCCAGCCAGCTTTAATCAAAGAATCCGTTATTTGTTGCTTACCCTCACCCTTTACAAGCTCGGATTTAATGTAATTTACAATTTCGTTGTTTAGCATAGATTTAATTTAAAAATTATTGTTGAGGTTGAGGCGGCACCGGAACTCTTTTTTTACTAATACGCTCGCTTACTGTCTGCAGTAACATGGCTCGCAAACCATCAGCCGCCGGTTTTTCAACGCCATCAATATGCGCCGCCATTCCCGAAGAAATTGTTGCGCTAGACAAGTGGACATCGTAAAGACCGAAGATTCTGTCCAAAAGGTCCTGATCAACATATACATCTTGAATCCGCTCATAGGGAATTGTAATTTCTTGCGGAGTAATCGGCCCTTTCTTTATAACTATATAGTCTAGTGTCAAATCGTAAAAATAAACCGCATAGTACCAGCGTTGGTAAAGATAAACTACCAAAAGAATGAAAAACATTAAACCGAAAATACCAAGAGTTGCTATTCCTAGCCAGCCGCCAGTATCAGTCCCCGAACTTGAAACGGCGACAAGAACGCCCAAAATGATGAGCAATAAAATCATCCAAACCAAAGTACCCGTGATTGTTTTTTTCAAGACCTTTTTTGTGCTTAACGGAAATTGTTCTCTTGTTTTGCTTTGTGCTATTTGCATATTGTTGTTTTTAAAAATTAGTTAGTTTAACTATACACGACCTTACTTATAGTTTACCCCCCCCCGACACTTTTGCAATACTCATTTTCATTTTATCAAATCCTCAATTGAAACACTCAACGCTTTGGCGATTTTCGCCATAGTTTGAACGCTTGGCTTATTCACCGTACCGCTTTCGACCTTCATAAGCGTTGTATA